>CAZADH010000231.1:451-10049 GCA_964483805.1 uncultured bacterium | reverse complement strand
CACGGCCCCACGGGTGTCCCTGTCGGGCTACCCATGGGGCCGCTATCTCTGATCGGCTATCGATCAGACCACCGATTTCTCGCGGTGGTACTCGCTCTTGCCCCGGAACCGATTCACCGACAGATCATCGATCGGAGTCTGGGTCTTGCCGGTCATGATCAGTTCGGCCATGATCTCGGCCACTTCTGGAGCCAGCATCAACCCGTGACCCGAAAAGCCCGAGGCCTGGTAGAAGTGTTCGACCTCGTCGACACCGCCGAGAATCGGCTGGGCATCAGGGGTCATTTCGTAGAGGCCCGCCCACTGACGCACAATGCGCACGCCCGACAGTTTCGGGAACAGGCGGGTGAACCGCTTGCTGATCTCGAACAAGAAGTGCATCGAGCTACCGACAAACGTGCCCACCGGTTCGTTGGGGTCGCCCATGCCCATCAGGATGCCGCCATTGGCTTCTTGACGTGTATAGATGCCGATGCCGAAGCTGATCACCATCGGGTTCCAGACCCGTTCGACCGGTTCGGTGACCAGAATCTCATGACGGTACGGGTCGACCGGGATCTCGACATTGAGCATCTTCCCGATCTCGCGTGCGAATCCGCCGGCGCAGTTGATCAGGATCGGGGTTTGATACGTGCCTTTGTCGGTCATCACGAAGAAGGTGTCGGTTTTCTTCATGACGTTCTTCACCGTGGTCCAGAGGTGAACCTGGGCGCCGGCCCGTTTCGCCGCCTCGGCATAGGCCTGCGTCATCAGGAACGGATTGATGTGGCCGTCGGTCGGGCACCAGCACGCGCTGCGCACATTGCCCGCGTCGGTGTCGAGGAACGGCACGATCTCTTTGGCCCGCTTCGGATCGACCAGATCGACCTTCAGGCCAAGACGTTGCTGCATGGCGATGTTCTTCTTGAACTGGGCCTCGTCCTCCGGCGTGTGGGCCAGGATGAGGTAGCCCCCCTGGAAGCACTCGGTGTTCATCCCGAGTTCTTCATCGATGTGCTCGAGTTTCTTGACCGAGGCCATGGCCAACCGGGCATTGGCTTCGGTGCTCCACTGCTGGCGGAAGCCGCCGCCGCAACGGCCGGTCGAGCCGGAAGCCAGGAACTGCTTCTCGAGAACGCAGATGTCTTTGAGGCCGCGCTTGGTCAGATAGTAGGCGATGGAAGTGCCCAGAACACCGCCGCCAATGATGATCGCATCGAACTGGGTCTTCATCATTTGCCGGCTCCTTTCTTGGAGCCCTTCTTGGAGCCGGCCTTGGGTTTCTTTTCGGGTTCGGCTGCGGCTTGGGCGGGCGCATGGTGATGGGGATCGGACACTGGCGAGGACGGGAACGGGTCGTGCTCACGCGCTTCGGCCATGATCATGGCAAACGGCACCGGGCGGGTGGGCGGTCGCAGGGTCGCGGGGTCGATTTCGGCGAACGGTTTGCCCAGCTCTCGCGACAGAATCTGCATGACCAGACGCCGGCAGGTCCGACCCTGGCAGTGACCCATGCCGACACGGACCAAACGCTTCAACTCGTCGATCGTGGTGGCACCCTGACGAATGGCCGTGATGACTTCTTCTTCGGTGACATCTTGACAACGGCACACGATTTTCATGGTTGCGTCTTTCTGCTCACTTGGCGGAAACGCGGATGGCTCGCACCTGCATGGCCATCGCTTTCGGAACCTCGACGGTGATGACCGCGGTTCGGTCTTGCTTCGGCGTGTTCAGAACCCGCAAGACCTTGACCGTGCCCACTTCACGCCCGGCGCGATCAAGGCCGGTGACGGTGTCACCCACCTTGGGCAGGGGTATCAGTTCGTGGGGCAGCGTGAGCGCCGCATGCGTCGGCGAATGGTTCTCGTTGAGCACGAAAATGGCGAGACCTGGACAGCCCGCAACGCACATGGTGCAGCCCGTGCACCGGTCGGCATCGAGGTGCGGCCGATCGGTGATGCCGTCTTTCATCGAAATGGCTTTGCATGGACACGCCGCGACACAAGGATCGCAAGGAATGTCTTGAAAACACTCGATGATCGCAACCGGACCCTTGGCCAGCCGCTCGGCCGAGGGCATGATCACCTGCAGTTCATCGGCGGTGGGAATGCCATCGTGTTTCAGCATGGGGCGATCTCCTTGAGCAGGCGGTCGCGACCCCAGCGGATGCGCTCGCCGAAAGTTCCGGAACGCAGCAGTCTCAGTTCTTTGCGGGCGTCCTCGACGATCTCGTTGGCGGCAGCGGTGCGCCCATACAGGCTTTCATAGGCGCGGGCCCCAGCGATGCGGCCGCCGAGGATGGCGGTCGTCGCTTCTTCGATGCCGGATGCGTCACCGGCAACATAGATGTTCGGATTCGTCGTGCGCATGTCGCCGTCGTGCAGTGGAACGAGGCCGCCCAGCTCGGGCACGAACACCATCTTGCAGGCGCCTTGCTGGAACAGATCGTGCATCGGGGTCAATCCAACGGCGAGGCAGATGCAGTCGCACGGGATGTCGAAACGACTGGCCACCATCGGGTTGAATTTGTCGTCGACCCGCACCAGAGTTGCCGATTCGACACGGTCTTTGCCGTTCGCCGAAACGATGGTGTGGCTGGTGTAGATCGGCACGCCCAGGCGGCGGATCTTGCTGGCGTGCACCAGGTAACCACCGATTGTGGGCAGGGCTTCGACCAGACCCACAACGTCGACACCCGCCTGGATCAGTTGGTAACTGACGATCAGGCCGATGTTGCCCGAGCCGATCATGACGATCTTCTTGCCGGGGCGGATGCCGTGCACGTTCATCAGGGTCTGGACGGCGCCGGCGCCATAAACCCCTGGCAGATCGCTGTTCTCAAAATTGAGCGCATTCTCGACGGCACCGGTGGCCACGATGGCCCGCATGTACTCGAGGCGCGAGAACTTCTCGAGCGACAACAGACCGGCCTCGCCGGGGCTGTAGAAGCCGACGACCGAGGTGTCAGAGCGCAGATCGATCTTGTCTTTGAAATCGTGGATCTCTTTGACCAGCGTTTTGGCGATCTCGAAGCCCCGAATGCCGGCGTCGCGTGTCGAACTGCCGAAGAAGCGGTGGGTCTGTTTGACCAGTTGGCCGCCCAGATCCGGGTTGTCGTCGACCAGCGTCACTTTGGCGCCGAGCTGGGCCGCCACGACCGCGGCCGACATGCCGGCAGGACCACCGCCGGCGATCAGGATATCGGTGGTTCGGTTCATGGTTTGATCACCCCGTGACCTTTCTGCAGGGCCACAACCATGCCCTCTTTGAGCGGCGTGATGCAGGTCATCGTGTTGACCTCGCCGTCGACCGACATGAGGCACGAGGCACAGCGTCCGATGGCACAGAAGAAGCCACGGGCACGGTTCTTGTGCGGGCTGTGGCGCAGCGTCATGACACCGTTGGCGTGCAATGCGGCGGCAATCGGCTCTCCTTCGTAGCCCTCGAGCTTCTTTCCTTCGAAGGTGAACGAGACCTTCCTACCCTTGTCGAAGGTCAGGATAGGGTGTTGATCGATCCTGAGGTTCATACCCGTCATTTCCCTCCCTTGATGATTGACCGTCCCGCTGTCGGCGGTTCGAGCACTACCCCGGCGTTGAGGCGGTTGCAAGCGCGCCCGGAACTGCGGCGTTCTTTTCCGTCGTGGTCAGATGCGAAGAATAATATCAGAAACGCGCCGACACCCACAACGATTCCGGCGACGCAGCGATCGGGCGGCCGGCGGTCCGGCGATCCGGCCGCCGGCGTGCCGGCGGCCGCGCTAGCGCCAGATCACCAGCAACTGCACGACCACTATTTTCAGGATCATGCTCAACGGTTGTACCGCCGAATACGCGAGGTTGGGTGCATCGGAACCCGAGAGTCGCCCGGCCAGCGCCAGGCAGGCCGGCTGCGTGTGGACACCGGACACGATGCCCAGCAGGTCGGTCATGTCGATGCGCAAGAGTTTGTATCCGATGACGAGCGTGGCAACAGCGGTGACGAAGGTGATCGCCAGTCCCCCGAAAAACAGCGGGACACCGTATTGATTGAGGACAGTCAGAATCCCGGCGCCGGCTTTCAGACCGATGCCGGCCATGAACAGGTGCAGACCGAGTTGGCGAATCGTCAAATTGGCATTTGTGGGCAGGGTCCAGACAATCGGACCGGTACGACCGAGGCGGCCCAGCAGCAGGGCGACGATGAGCGGACCACCGGCAAAACCGAGGCGCAGCGTGACGCCACCCGGCAAGGGGATGGGAACCATGCCGATCAGAATGCCGAGTATGACACCCAGCGAGATCGAAAGAAAATCGGTTTCAGACAGGTCTTTGATCGGGTCGCCGAACAACTCGGCGACGCGGTCCATCGAGTCATGGTACGAGACCACGCGCACCTGATCACCCAGTTCGAACGTGGTCTGATGATCGATGGGCAGGTTCACATACCCGCGTTTGACGCGGCTGACGATGAGACCGACGCCGGTGTCGGCGTTGAGGTCCCACACCGGGCGACCGATCAGCGCGCGGTTGGTCACGACGAAATCGCGGTGCTCGATCTGGGGTGAGGCTTGCTTGACGCCGACGTTGACCAGCGGACCGATCAGGAGAGTCGCCTTGTCGATGGCGGCGCCCGTGCCGACGCCCATGACGACGTCATCGAGCTGCAAACAGGTGTCGGCGGTCACCAGGGTCGTCGCGGTGCCGTGACGAAGGCGCGTCAGTATGACGCCGGTCATCGACCCGATCATGGCATCCTTGATCGTCTTGCCGGCGAGGGTGGCGTTGGTGACGCGAAACTCGACGACGCGCAGATCGTGATGGGACGCCATGCGCTGTTGATACATTTCGCGCTCACGCACGAACGAAACCTGAAACAGCCAACTGACGAGTTGCATCGCCAGCATGCTGCCGACGACGCCGAACGGATACGCGATGCTGTAACCATGGGTCGGCGCCGCCAGGCGGGCGCTGGCTTCGCCTGAGGCGATCAGGCCTGCCGTAACCAGGCCGCGAACGCTGTCGGTGGCGGCGGCCAGCGCGGGGGTGCTCGTCAACGATCCGCAAAACAACCCGGCGGTGAGTTCCTGTGGCAGTCGCAGCCATGTCTGGACAACAAGAGCGGTGCCGGTGCCGATGGCGACCCCGATGAGCGCCAATACATTGTATTTTATTCCGCGCTCGCGAAACAGGGCGAAGAAGGAGGGCCCGGACTGCAGTCCGATGGCGTAAATATAAAGTATGAGGCCGATGACATACAGTGGTTCAGGCACCTGAAACCCCGTGCTGTCCCAAGCACCGAAAGCGATGCCGACGAACAACACCGCACCGACGTTGAGGTGGAACCCGGCGAGACGCACGTGTCCGAGAAAGTAGCCCAGGCCCATGATCGTGAAGATCAGCAGCGGCGGTGAGTGCAGAAACAGGTCGTGCAGCGCAGCGATCATGGCGCGCAGTATAGCACCGCCGCCGTCGTTTGGCATTGAGTGCCCATGCTATACTCGCCGCCGGAGAATGGAGGAGTCGATGCACACACCCGACGACCAGCCCACTGCTGCCAACGAGCCGCCCGCGCCGGATGCGCGTAGTGGGCGTTTGCCGCCACGAGGGCGGCCCGAAACGTCAGTTTCGGGCGGTGCAAACGCCCCGTCGGCAGACAACCCGAACGACGCAGATGCCCCTGACCGGGCGGCGACCGCCCGCCTGTTCGCGCAGGCGCGGCAGCTTTTTGTGCGCTGGATCCTGGTGTTTGTCGTTCTGGTCGGCGTCTGTCTGCTCATCGATGACCATTACTTCGTCAGGTCCGTCGACAATGGCCATGAGCCGGCCGGCCTGACACCGGACCAGTGGGCGCAGGCCCGCTCGGCTGACGGTTCGACCCAGCAGGAGTTTGCGACCGATGTCCGATTCAGCGTGTCAGAGACGCGCGAGCCGATCGAGGTGCTGGTCGCGGCCATGGATCAACAAATGACCGTTGCGCTCGAGGTGATCGGCCCCGGCAACACGCTACTGGTTTCGCACGAGCGCTTGCTGTTGCCGCGCACGGCGCCTGGTGTGGCCGGCAAGGCCACGTGGGTGACCGTGGTCGCCGTGATCAAGCAACCGGGCGAGCACACGGTTCGACTCATCCAGGGTGAACCCGGCCGGATTTCTGTGCAGGTGTACCAGGGTATCCACCTATTGCGGCTTCTCCTGTTGCCCCTGTTTTCTCTGGCCATGGCTGTTTTTCTGTTGCCCCGTCGTCAGTCGTCCCAATTTGCTAAGGGAAAACCTCAGGTGTTGCCGATCTTATGACTGTGTTATATAGTAGTCTGCTGACTCCGGGCATTGGTTGTATTCTTCGATGGCATCGGCGGGCAGTGTGATTCGCGACGAGCCAAACCGCTGGAAGGGGCAATGGCGATGACAGATCTCCAACAAGCTGCCAAAAAGTTGCGTCTGGGTGACGCCCTCATTCAAGAGGGTCTGATCAACCAGGAACAACTGCAACAAGCACTGGCGCTGCAAAAGAAGAGCGGCAAGCGTCTGGGCAATATTCTTGTCGAGATGCACCTGGTGACCGAACAGGATATCGTTCAGATCCTGTCCAAGCAGCTCAAGATCCCGTTCATCGATTTGTCGAACTACCTCATCGATCCGGTCATTGCCAAGCTCGTTCCCGAGCACATTGCCAAGCGGCACATGTTGATCCCGATCAACAAGGTCGGCAACAAGCTGACCGTGGCGATGGTCGACCCGCTCAACATCATCGCGATCGACGATATCCAGTTGATGAGCGGCCTGATGGTCAAGCCGGTCGTCGCCACGCCAACCGACATCAACAAAGCGCTGGGCGACGCTTATGGCGCCGTGGCCCAGCAAGACAAACTGATGGACGAACTCGACGACATCGGCAAAGAAGGCCAGGAAGGCGCCGACGACCTCGATTCGCTTGGCGAACTTGGTGAGAACGACGCGCCAATCATCCGGTTGTGTAACCTGGTTATCAGCCAGGCCGTCCAGAACGGCGTCTCCGATATCCACATCGAGCCCTTCGAGAAGGAACTGCGCATCCGGTATCGCCAGGACGGTGTCTTGTACACGGCGATGTCACCGCCCAAGAAAGCGACCGCGGCCATCGTTTCTCGTATCAAGATCATGTCGTCGTTGAACATCGCCGAGAAGCGTCTGCCGCAAGACGGTCGTATCAAGATCAAGGTCGGCAACCGCACCATCGATCTGCGCGTGTCGATTCTGCCGGTCATCTGGGGCGAGAAGATCGTCATGCGAATTCTCGACCAGTCGTCGTTGCGCGTGAACCTCGAAGACCTTGGGTTCGAACCCGAGACGCTCAAGCGGTTCAAGGCGGGTATCGCCTCACCCTACGGCATCATCCTGGTCACCGGCCCCACGTGGTCGGGCAAGACGACCACGCTCGATTCGGCCCTGACGTCACTCAACACCATCGATCGCAACATCATGACCGCCGAAGACCCCGTCGAATACATGTTGATGGGGGTCAACCAGGTGCAGTGCAAGGCCGAAATCGGCCTGACGTTCGCGGCGGCGCTGCGTTCGTTCTTGCGTCAAGATCCGAACATCATCATGGTCGGCGAGATTCGCGATCTCGAGACCGCTGAGATCGCCATCAAGGCTTCGATGACGGGCCACTTGGTCATTTCGACGCTTCATACCAACGACGCGCCGGGCACGATCGGCCGTCTGATCAACATGGGTATCGAGCCGTTCATGGTGACGACATCGGTCTTGATCATCCAGGCGCAGCGTCTCGTGCGCAAAGTCTGCAAAGACTGCAAATACGAGATCAAGCCCCGTGTCGAACAGTTGGTGCAGTTCAGCATCACCCCCGAACTGTTGCGGCGTCTTGAGTTGCCGCACCTCAACGAGAAGAATATCTTCTTCTATAAGGGCAAAGGTTGCGAGACCTGCAACAACTCGGGCAACAAGGGCCGTCTCGGCGCCTATGAGGTTCTGGTGATGAGCGAGCGGTTGCGCGAGATCATCCTCAACGGTGGGTCGACCGACGATATCCGGCGTCAGGCCCTCGAAGAAGGCATGTTGACGTTGCGTGAATCGGCGTTGCGCAAGGCTTTGATGGGTACGACCTCGATCGAAGAAGTCATGCGCGTGACGATGGGTGAGCACTGAACCGGCTGCTTGGCGAAGGTCTGGTGTCCGGCCATGGAAGGCCGTGACATGCGGGTGGCGGCATGACGATGCCATGCCTGTTGTACACCGATTGATTAGGAAGGAACCACGATGTTTGTTCTGAACGAACTCCTGAATCTGGTTGTCGAGAACGAGGCCTCCGATCTGCACCTGACGGTCGGCACGCCACCGGTGATCCGCGTCGATGGTGAGTTGATCCCCACCGATCTCGATGTGTTGACACCGATGGACACCCGTTCTTTGATTTACAACATGCTCACGGCCGAGCAGCAGAAGGAGTTCGAGGAACAGCTCGAGCTCGATATTTCGTACTCGGTGCATGGTTTTGGTCGGTTCCGTGTGAACGTGTTCAAACAGCGCGGCTGTATCGGTGCGGTGTTCCGCGTCATTCCCACGAAAATCCCGACGCTCGACGACCTGCGGATGCCTGCGAGGCTTCGTGATTTCACAAAACTCGACAAGGGTCTGGTGCTGGTAACCGGTCCGACCGGGTCTGGCAAATCCACGACACTTGCGGCATTGATCAACATCATCAACGAAGAGCAGCGGTGCCATATCATCACCGTCGAAGACCCGATCGAGTATCTGCATTACCACAAGCGCTCGGTCGTTAACCAGCGCGAGTTGCACATCGATACGCGCAGCTTCAGTGAAGCGCTCAAGCACATCCTGCGCGAAGATCCCGATGTCGTTCTCGTCGGCGAAATGCGCGACCTCGAGACGGTCGGAGCGGCATTGACCCTGGCCGAAACGGGCCACTTGGTGTTTGCGACGTTGCACACCACCGATGCGGCGCAGACCATCAACCGCATCATCGATGTGTTTCCGCCGCACCAGCAGCCGCAGATTCGTTCGCAGTTGTCATTCGTCATCCGCGGTATCGTGGCGCAGCAGTTGTTGCCGCTGGCTTCGGGCAAGGGGCGCGTCTGTTGTTGCGAAATTCTCGTCAGCAATCCGGCTGTGGCCAACTGCATCCGCGAACAGAAAATTTCCCAGATCTACACGATCATGCAGACCGGGCAGTCCGAGGGCATGCAGACGTTCGAGATGCACCTCAAAGACCTGTACATGAAGGGCGAGATCACGCTCGAAGAGGCCTTGCTGCACACCATGCACCCGAAAGAACTCGAACGCATGCTCAAGGGCTGAACCTGCCGATATATTAGGTATAATTTAGCTGGGGAGCGTCCTGAGATGGTACCGGAGTCAAGCATTCAAGTCGTGAATTACCCGGCGATGAACTGAAGGAGTGACCCACCATGCCTACCTTCACCTACAAGGCGAGAAACTGGGACGGCAAGATCGTAACCGCCGAGATGGAAGGCGAGAGCAAAGAAACCTGTATTGCGAAATTGCGCGAGAAGGGTTTCTTTGTCACGTCGATCAGCGAGAAAAAGGGCGGCGGTTTCCAGATCAGCTTGTTCGAGGGCTCGGTGTCGTCGCAAGAGGTCTGTATCTTCGCGCGCCAG
>CAZADH010000231.1:0-441 GCA_964483805.1 uncultured bacterium | reverse complement strand
GGTTCGGGTGTGCCGCTGGTCCGCTGTCTGTCGATCTTGCAGGCGCAGGCCGAGAATGCCACGTTCAAGCGGGTCATCACGCAGATCCGGTCTGACGTCGAAGGCGGTGCCACGTTCTCGAAGGCGCTCGAGAAACACCCCAAGGTGTTCAGCGATCTGTTCGTCAACCTGGTGAAGGCCGGCGAGGTCGGTGGTATTCTCGACCAGATTCTCAATCGTCTGGCCGACTACCTCGAGAGCTCAGAAGCGCTCAAATCGAAGGTCAAGGGTGCCATGACCTACCCGGTCGTCGTGTTCGCGATTGCCGGTCTGGTCGTTCTTGCCCTGGTTCTCTTCGTGTTGCCGCAGTTCAAAGACATCTTCTCGGGCATGAAGGTCGAGTTGCCGTTGCCGACGCAGTTGCTTCTGGCAACCTCCGACTTCATGGTCAGTTGGTGGTTC
>CAZADH010000230.1:218-10131 GCA_964483805.1 uncultured bacterium | reverse complement strand
GCCGGAGCGGCCGGCCAAGACCCGCTCCCGGAGTTAATGAAGGCCAACAAGCGCATTGCCGGCCGCAAGTGCGTGTCGTGTGGCGCGGTCATCCAACTGGGCGAAGCCGTGCACAACTGCCCCAGTTGCGCCGAAAGCAACCATCAAGACTGCTGGAACCGCAAGGGCGGCTGCGGCAATCCAAACTGCTCGCCCGCCGAAGGAGCGGACGAACCGGCCGTGGCGTCGATGTCGCTCGGTCCGGAGACGAGGTCACGACCGACGGCCCCACGGGCCGGTGCCGGTTCGATGGGCGGCGCCATGATGGATCAGGGCGGTGAAGCACAAGCCGGGCAACAGGTCCCGTGTCGTTGGTGCAAAGAGCCGATCATGCGCGGGGCCCGCAAGTGCAAGCATTGCGGTGAGTTCCAACGCGACGAGGACCGTGAGGCGCAAGCACCGATGGTCGCGGGCACGATCCCGGCCGAGGTCAGTGCCGTCGACTGGTTCTTCATCATTTGTTGCCCGATGATCGCGATCATCATCGGCCTCGTGCGCATGCTCAGCGGCAAGCCATCGGGCGCCAAGATGATCGGTTACGCCGCGATCTGGTTCGTGACGAGCAATATCCTGTTCGGGGTTCTCGGCGCGCTCGGCGGCCGCTGATCGACTGAGCCGCTGCGACGACCGTGACCGAGCTTCCCCCGCAATCGCCACCCGGCCGCGGAACGCCGCCACGACCGGCGCCACGCCCGCCCAGTCCGCGACCGGCCGGCTCGAACCCCGCGCCGGCCGGAAATGTCCGCCCCGCGGCTCCGGCTGCAGTTGCACCGCGACCTGCCGCCGGTGCACCGGCGGCGCCGCGTCCCGCTTCTTCTTCCGCCCAGGCCTCGGCACCGCGAGCCCCTTCAGCCCCGCGCCCGGCCGTTCGCAGTGCGAATGTGCAGCCGGTCACCGGAGCGCGACCTGCCAAAGCACCCAAGAAGGTTCCCGTGAAGGTGACACCTTTTTCGGCGGGTCCCGAGCAGGCCGGCAAAACGTGCAGCATCTGCGCCTCGCCGATCAGTCAAGGCGAATCGATCGTGGGTTGTCCGCACTGCCAGTTGCCGTTTCACGACGAGTGTTGGCGTGAGGTCGGTGGCTGCGGCACCTACGGCTGCCAGGCGGCACCCGATGTGCCGAAGACCGAAACGGCCCCATCCGACGAGTTTGTTCCCGGTTGGGTCGCCGACAAAACCTGCCCCGCGTGTGGCTCACAGATCATGGCCACGGCACTCGTCTGCAAAGTGTGCAAGGCCGCTTTCCCGACCGATCGCCCGATGTCGACCACCGAGTGGGCCGAGCGCGAGTACGACGGTGACGACGCCATCAACAAGCGCAACATGGTCATCGCCAACTTCGTGTTCAGTGCGCTGGGGTGCCTCTTCTTTTTCACGATCCCAATCAACGTCTACATTCTCAGCGGCAATGAACCCGCGCCTTTCCGTATCAAGCGGCTGGCGCCGACGCTGCGCGTCGTTTACTATGCCAGTCTGGGCATCTCCTGCCTGTGGGGCGTGATGGCGGTCTTCCTGTTCCTGGTTCGCTGATCGCGCGATCGGCCACAGGTCGCGCAGCCGCGATCGCCACTGACGATCGCCATGCTTCCCAAGTCGGGGCAATGGGTGTACAATGAGCCACTTGTGCACCGCAGATCGTAGACATTCATGACCAATAATCGCGACGGCGTCAGCTTCTTCGTCGAATCCATGCAGGCCGGCAATATCTGCCCGGTCTGCCAGGAACCGTTGCGCGTTAATGACCATGCCACTCAGTGTGCCGACTGCAATACAATGCATCACGCCCGTTGTTTTGGTCGCGGTGGTTGCGCGAGCTACCACTGCCGCGGCGAGACGGCGGCGGCGCAAACCGGCCCACTCGTTCCCGATCTGGTGCTGACCAAGACCGAGGTGGCTTCCGTCGTCGTGCCGCCCAGCGGTCGGCAGCATTCGACGGCATCCCTGGCCGCGGCCATCGCACCGACCGAGCAGCGCACCAGCATTCTCGCGATTCTTTCGATGCTGGCTTCGTTCGGCTGTTTTGCCATTGCACTGTTTTTCGCCACAGGCATCGGTGGCGTGTCGACCGCACACCACTTCATGTTTCTCGGTGTGCTCATGGGCGCCACGCTTTCGATCATTCTCGGCGTGTTTGCCCTGGCGAATATCCAGCGTTCGGCCCATCTGAAAGGCAACATCGCCGGGCTCGTCGGCGTTCTGGTTTCGGGTCTGTCGATCATGTTGGCGCTCTACGGACTGACCGCGCGCACCGCCGAGGAGCGCATGGCACCTGTCGATTTCGAACCCGGCAAGATCAAAGATTTCATTTCCCATGCCGATCAACGCATTCGCACCCCGTTGATGGCCAATGTGCACATCGCGGTGACCCACGGGTTCGCCGGCGAGAGCCAAGGTTCGGGAATCGTCCTCACCAGCCTTCCCGACGCCGCCTACGTCTTGTCGAACGTGCATGTCGTCACCGCGGGGCGGGCCGTCAAAGACATCGAGGCATTGCGCAAGGGACCGCGCATCAAGGTCACTTTCTACACCGGCGACACCTACACCGGCGAGCCCCAGTGGCTGGCGCCCCACGGTATTGATCTTGTATTGCTGAAGGTGAAGACGCCCAAGCCACTGAGTGTCAACACCAAGCTGCAACAAGGGCGCCTGCTGGCCATCGGTCAGAAGGTGTTCGCCATCGGCAACCCGGTCGGCCTCAACTGGAGCTACACCGAGGGTGTGGTTTCCGGTATGCGTTCGCACCAGTACGGCCCGCACGATTTGACCGTCATCCAGATGCAAACCCCGCTGAATCCAGGCAATTCCGGCGGCGGTCTTTATGATCTCGACGGTTTTCTCGTCGGGGTCAACACCTGGATCTACTCGAAATCGCAGACCGAAGGACTCAACTTCTCGCTCGCCGTCGATGGCCTGTTTCGCGTGATCGATCCGGCGTTGCTCAAACAGATGGCCCTCGCCGGCGTGACCTCGGGCCTGACGGCACCGGCGCCATTGACGCCGGAAACCCCGACAAGCCCGATGTCGCCCACCAACAGCACCTCGGGCAGTGGCTCCGGCTCGGCCGAGAACCCCGGCTCCGCCAGCCCACCGGCCGAAAACACTCCAGGAGAGAAACCCGATGTCGGTTCGACTCAAGCGCCTGACGGCGGACTATAACAAGATCCTCGAGAGCTTTCCGCGCGACGGGAAGATCCTGGTCAAGCAATCGGTCGGCAATCCACCCGAGAAATACCAGATCGAGTTTCTCGTCAACAGCCTGGTCATGCGCCCGGACGGCACCATCCAGATCAAGTCGCCACATCTGGTCGAAATCTTTCTGACCCGTTCCTACCCCAAGCAGGCTCCTCAGTGCCGCATGTTGACCCCGGTCTTCCATCCGAACATCGCGCCCCATGCGATCTGCATCGGAGACCACTGGGCCGCGGGGGAGTCGCTGCCCCATCTCATCATCCGCATCGCCGAGATGCTGTCGTTCCAGAGTTACAATCTCAAGAGTCCACTCAACGGCGAGGCGGCCAAGTGGGTCGACAAAAACCGCGCCAAGCTGCCGATCGACAAGACCGACTTTTCGCAGTTCATCGAAGCCGGCGAGAAGGTCCTGTCGGAACGTCAGGTCAGCGACATCGGCACCGCCGCGGCCGCCCATGCTTGCGCCAACTGTGGGGCATCGATGCCCGGTCACGAGGTGATCGTCTGCGCATCGAAGCACGTGGTCTGCCCGAACTGCGCGGTGACCTGCTCGATGTGCCAGCGACAACTGTGCTTGAAGTGCCTGATGAGCCGTTGTTCGATCTGCAAACAGATCGTCTGCGCCCAGTGCCATTTCAAATGCTCCGGTTGCAAGATCGATTTATGCACCAGCCACACCCACGTGTGCCACATCTGTCGGGCTCCTTCGTGCAGCGAGTGCAACATCGAGTGTTCGCAGTGCCATCAACCCACCTGTCTGGAGCACATCAAGACGGTGCCCGAGACCGGTGCATACATTTGCCATACATGCGGCGGCTGACCGGTTCCCGGGCAGTCCCGACCGGTCTTCCCGACGCCAGGAACCCGCGACACCCATGACACCCGAACCTGCCGAGAGCACGCATCCGGGTCAGACCCCGCACCCTGTGGATTCTGCCGATTCGGCCCCGGTGCTCGGTCTGCCTTCGCCACGGGCACCGATCTTGGCATACGATGTCAATACACCTGCCGGGCTTGCCGCCTTTCGGCATGAACAGAAGTTCCAATTGGGCACCGCCGTGGTCATCGTGCTGGCCGCGCTGTTGTTCACGCCGGCACCTCCCGGGGGCGACCGCGTCTCAATTCTGGGATGGGGCATGCCGCCGAGTTGTCCGAGCCTCGTCTTCTGGAACCGCCCCTGCCCCGGTTGCGGGTTGACCCGCAGCTTTGTGGCCGTCGCCCACGCGCAATTCGACAACGCCGTGGCGTTTCACCGGCTCGGGCCGGTTTTGTTCGGGGCAATCCTGCTGTCGATCCCCTATCGCCTCGTCTTGTGGCGCGCCGGCCCCAACGCGGTGCCGCGAGGCATACAACGTGTTGCCGACTATGGAGTTTTTCTCTTGTTGGGCGCAATGCTCGTCAATTGGCTGCTTTTGCTGGCCGGCATCTGAACGACATGAGCCTCGACCGCTTTCTCGATCGCCTGCCGGCCGCCATCCGCGCCACCGATCTGGTGGCCCGCACCCTGCACGCGTATGACGCGACCAATCGGCCGCTGTTGCCGGCCGCGGTGGTGCGTCCCCGCACGACCGACGAGCTTGGCGAGGTGGTTCGCCTGGCGGTGGCCGAACGGGTGCCGATCGTGCCACGCGGCGCCGGCAGCGGTTTCTCGGGCGGATCCCTGAGCGAGGGCGGCGTCGTGCTCGACCTGCTCGGCCTCGACCGCATCGTCGACATCGACACGCGCGAGCGCCTCGCCATCGTCGAACCCGGCGTCGTCACCCGGACGCTGCAAAGCGCCGTCGAGCGCGAGGGTTGGTTCTATGCCCCCGATCCGGCCTCGCACAAGTTCTCGACGCTGGGCGGCAACGTCGCCGAAAACGCTGGCGGGCCGCGTTGTTTGAAATACGGCGTCACCGGTGACTGGGTGCTGGCCATCGACGCCTTCACCGGCACCGGCGCAACGCTGCGGGCCGGCAAGCCGTTGCTGAAGAACCGGGCCGGCTACGATCTCAAGCGACTCCTCGTCGGTTCCGAGGGCACGCTGGCCGTGTTCTCGCGCCTGACCCTGCGCCTGCGCCCACTGCCGCAAGACCGCTTTCTCTGCCTGGCGCTCTTTCGTGACCTCGACGCCGCGACTGCCGCGGTCGGCCCGATGCTCGCCGCCGACATCCAACCCGCCGCCCTCGAGTTCATGGACCACAGCGCCATTCAAGCCGTCGTCACCCACGCCGGGATCGATCTGCCCGCCGCGACCCGGGCCCTGCTGCTCATCGAGGTCGATGGCCGTGCCGATGAGTTACCGGCCCGTCAGGCCCGCCTCGCCGAAGTCCTGGCCGCCACCGTGATCGAACTGCGCACCGCCACCGCCCCCGAAGACCAGGAGCGGTTGTGGGAGATCCGCCGCAAGGCGAGTCCGGCGATGCATCATTTCGGCAATACCAAGGCCAACGAAGACATCGTCGTGCCGGTGGGCCGCATCCCCGACATGGTGCGTGCCCTCGGCGAGATCGGCACTCGCCATGCCGTGCCGATCATCAGTTTTGGCCACATCGGCGACGGCAACATCCACGTCAATATAATGTATGATGGCCACGACAACGCCCAGGTCGGTCGCGTCGAACTCGCGCTCGCCGAAGTTTTCGCCGTCGTCAACCGGCTCGACGGCGCCATTTCGGGCGAACACGGCGTCGGTCTGAGCAAACGGGCCTGGCTGCCAGCCAACGTCGACACCGCGAGTTACGCCCTCATGCGCGAGATCAAACAGGTGTTCGATCCCCACGGCATTCTCAACCCCGGCAAGATGCTGGTACCGGAGCGATGAACGGCAACGCGATCCGCCCAAAGAGTTACGATGTATTGCTGGCATCACTCGCTGCCGATCTTGCTGCCTGCGTCAAATGTGGGCGATGCCTGGCGCCGTGCCCGGTGCGCCAGGTATCAGCGACAGAGTCTGCCACCCTGCGCGGCCATCTGGCGTTGCTTGCGGGTCTACAGAGCGGGGTCCCACTGCCCCTGGATGAATGTCGGCGCGCGCTGTCGCTGTGCGTCGGGTGCCTGGCGTGCCAACCCGAGTGCCACAACGGCGTCGATGTGGCCAACACGCTGGCGCTGCGGGGGCTCTTGCTCGACCCCGGACTCTACGAGCGCTGGCAGTCGACGGCCTCGGAAGCACATCGGTCCGAGACGATCGAGAACCGCTCTTCACGTATTGACCTGCGGTGGGTGGAGGCTATTCGCCGGCTGAACGATCGGCAACCAGCGCACTTCATCGACGAACCCGCCGGTCTCGACGAACTGATGGCGGGTGATCTGCCCGGGCATGCGCAATTGGCGCTGCCGTTGCTGCAACGCCTGATCGACACCGATTCCAGCGTCTTGGTCGCCTGCAACGCCGACACCCACGAGGGGTTGCACTGGTGCTCCCGGCTCTACGATCTTCCTGCCGCAGCCCAAGACGCATTGGCCCGAGTCACGTCTTTGCCCCGGTGGTTGCACGCAATCGGGTGGCAACCGACCCATCGCCTCGAGAAGGCGTATGTTGTATTTACCAGTGCCTCGACGCTGCTGCGAGACCACGACCGGTTCGATGCCAAAGCATGGCTGGCGATGTTGACGCCATGCTGTGACCGGCCCCTGCGCAAAGCCGCGTTGCCATGGCCACGCGCGACCCTATTGGTAAATCTCACCGAGCATCATCCAAAGACAGGCACAGAGCTCGTGCGTCGCGTTCTCGAGCAAGTTCCAGGCAACACCGTGGGTATCACCCCGACGCTCCACACCAGGTGTAATTGGCTGTTGCACCAGGTTTCATCGGCCGACCGCCATCGGTTTGTCTCGTGGCAAGCCATACTTTGTGCATCGATATTGGGTCCGCACAGCTCGACCCCGGAGGTCGCATGACCAAGACCACGCGCGCAGCGAAGGTTCGCTTGCCCCCAACTGCTCTCGAAATGGCAGCCCGGTTCGAGGGGTATCGTCTCGTGGCCGGCGGCGATGAAGCGGGACGCGGCCCGTGGGCCGGGCCGGTGGCCGCCGCGCTCGTCATCCTGCCTGAGGTGTTCAACCTTCCCGGCCTCGACGACTCGAAGAAACTCAATCGGGCTCAGCGCAAAGATCTCTATCAGCGCATCCTCGATGTGGCCATCGGCATGCGGGTCGAACTGGTGCATGTCGAAGAAATCGACAAACTGAACATCTTGCGGGCCACGCAACTGGCGTACGTGCGCGCACTCGACAAGATGCTGCCGCCGCCCGACCTGCTGCTGCTCGATCACATCAAGCTCCCCCAGTTGACGGTGCCGGCGCGCACGTTTGTGCGCGGAGAAAGCAAGAGCGCGAGCATTGCCGCGGCTTCCATCATCGCCAAAGAAACGCGCGATCGCTGGATGGAGAAGATTGCGCAGAAGTATCCCGAATACGGGTTTGCACGGCACTTCGGTTACGGCACGCCCGAGCACCAGCAAGCGCTGGCCCGACTGGGCCCGTGTCCGATTCATCGGCGCACATTTGCCCCGATTCGCGCGCTGCTCGAGCAAAAGCAGCCGACCCTGCCGGGTCTCGAATGAAGATGAACATCAGGCACGCCAACAGCGACATACCCCGTATTGCTCGTCGCCGTCGGCACGTCGGGTTGCAGGTCGTTGCCATCGTCGGCGCCGACTCCTGGTTTTTGGCAACAGAGGACAATTGATCGTGGCCGACGGCATTCAGAACACGACCCTGAACGTCACCGGCCCGGTTGCGGCGACAACAAACGCTGCCGGTGGGTTCGCCCCCGGACAAACCCTGCGCGGCGTTGTCGTTGCGATCGGTGATCGCGCTGCCAGCGTCGTGTTCTCGGGTGTCACCACCACCCTGACCGGTCGAGCGAACCTGCAAGTCGGCCAACGGCTCGTTGCCCATGTCGACGCAGTCGAGGGATCAACGGTCAGAGTGACCCTCCTCGACCCACGATCCGGAGGCAGCACCCCGGCCGCATCTGCCCTCGAGGCCCTTCCGCAGCGCTGGCTGTCGGCACTCGGACTGCCCACCGACACGCGCGCGCAAACCGTCACACAGATGCTGCGCCAGCACCAGTTGCTGACGCCCGAGTTCTTTCGCCAGGCCGACCAGATGCTGATGGGTTCCGGACTCCCACTCGATCAACCGCTGCTCGACGCCGCCGGGATCCTGCTTGCCCGCGGCCTCGTTTCGAGCGATGCCATCAAGCGCGTTCGGCGTTTGCTCACCGGTGAACTTCGCCTCGGCAACATCCTCGCCCGTCTGGGTCCAGCCACAGAGGGAGGACTCGCCGCACTCGCGTCGGCCTGGTCCACCGGCAAACTGTTGTCGTTCCTCTTCGGCAAGGAGCCTGCATCGACGCTACCCGGCCCGGATGGCAGCATTCCTGCTGATCCCGACCTTCTCGACGCCCTCATGTTATCGACCGACTTGACAGTGGCTGCAACGGCCGAACGAGAGGGACGCACATTCTTTCAATGGCCGATCTTCTGGGCCGACAGCGAGATTCCCGACACGCTCGAAGGCGAGGCCTGGGTACCCGCGGGGAGTGCCACGGATCAAGGGTTCTCGTTTCGCCTGGCCATGTGCCCACCGGCATTTGGCAATCTAGAAATCCACGTGCATCGACTCGAGAACGCAGTCTGGATCAACCTTGGGTTCGAGAGGTTCTCCGACAAACCGACGACCGACGCCCTCGTGGGCGCGATCGAGTCGGCCGTAAAGCGTTTGTCATACGCGGACGTCCGCGTGACAACCAGTCGCGCGGCGCCGCACCAGTCCATCTTGCTTCCGTCTGGAAAGCCACCAGAGATTGCGCCTCCGAAACCACGGCTCAATTTGCAGGTATGAGCGCTCACTTGTCGCGCGCTGCAGTCACTGCTGGGAGACACTCCGCGTCGACGGCCCGAGACTGTGGAACTGCAGCGATCTGCCTGCTACCGATTGACGCCAAACTGGGCTTCGCCCAATGGTGCACGAACTTTTTTTCCCCGCGGTCGGTTGATCTGGAACGTAGAAGGTGGTTCAGCAAACGCGAGGTGACTGTGCATGAGCAAAAATAGGCGAACAGGCCCAGACCCGCTTGCCGTTGCCATCCGCTACGTTTTTGGCAAAGATGGCGAGGTTCCGCAGGTGGTTGCATCGGGACGTGGACATCTGGCAAAGCGGATCCTCGAGATCGCGGCCGAGCACAAGGTCCCGGTGCGCACCGATCCCGAGTTGGCCGGGGCCCTCATCGATCTACCGGTCGGCGTGGAAATCCCCGCTGACTTGTGGGAACTCGTCGCCACGCTCCTTGCCCAGGTGTACGCCGCTGACGCGCAACTTCGCAATGCCGCAAAGGCCCCGGGAGGACACGTACGATGAGTCGTGAACGCAAAGACCTGGGCGACTTTGGCGAGAGCGCCGCCGTCGCCCACCTCGAGAGAAACGGGTATGCCATCGAGTCGCGGAATGCCCGCACCAAGTGGGGCGAACTCGACATCGTCGCCCGCGACGGCGACTGCCTGGTCTTTGTCGAGGTCCGCACGCGGACCAACGCGACCAGTGGCGAGCCATTCGAGACCATCGACTGGCGGAAGCGACGGCGTATCGTGAATCTTGCCCAGCGTTGGCTCGACGACCGCAGGCTTGGCGTATCAACGCCCTGTCGTTTCGACATCATCGCCGTGCTGATCCCGGAAAAGGGGGAGCCCGATATCCGC
>CAZADH010000230.1:0-208 GCA_964483805.1 uncultured bacterium | reverse complement strand
ACATCATCGCCGTGGTCGGCAGCCCGAACGCTTCGCAGGCGATCAGGCTCGATCACTACCGCAACGCCTTTGAGACGGGGTGACACGCCGCGAGACATTCTGCGGCATGCATGACCCACCCTCTCGCGAGCGTGTCACGATTGTCGCACCCACGGTAATCACCGCCCCTCTGTACGCAAGTGCAGTTGGGCATCAACACGGAAGTTGC
>CAZADH010000229.1:2442-10157 GCA_964483805.1 uncultured bacterium | reverse complement strand
CGGTTACGAGTACGACTACAAACTGGGCCTCGATGAAGCCGGCAACATCAAGGCCTAAGAGGTCACGCTGTTTCAGCACGCGGGCGCGTGCTCCGACATCTCGTTGGCGGTGCTCGGGCGCTCGTTCCTGCACGTGTGCGGTTCGTATCGCGTTCCCAATGTGCGGGCAACGGCGATGAGTTGCCGCACGAATATTCCGCCCAACAACGCGTTTCGCGGGTTTGGCGTGCCGCAGGGCACTTTTGCCATCGAGGCAGCGTTGACGCACGCCGCCGAGGTCATGGGCCTGGCCCCCGAAGTTGTCAAACTAAAGAACCTCCTGCGCGACGGCGACACCCTGACCTACGGCGTGCAACTGGCCGACGTCAACGCAGGCCGCTGCTGGGCCACCCTCGACGACAAGGTCGGCCTCGCCGCCCGCCGCGCCGCGGTCGATCAATACAATGTAAGTCATGCCGACACCAAACGTGGAATGGCCGTGGTGCCGGTGTGTTTCGGCATTTCGTTTGCGCAGACCGCGCTCAATCAGGCGAGTGCCCTGGTCAATATCTACGTCGACGGCAGCGTGGCGGTGAGCACGGGGGCCGTCGAAATGGGTCAGGGCGTCAACGCCAAGATCCGCATTGTGGCGGCGCGAACCCTGGGGGTGCCGGTCGAGAAGGTCCATGTCGACACGACCAACACCTCACGTATTCCCAACGCTTCGCCAACCTCGGCCAGCACCGGCGCCGATCTGAACGGCATGGCCACGAAATACGCCTGCGAGCGACTGCGCGCGCGGTTGCTCGCGTTTGCCGCCCAACATCTCAAAGTCGAGCCGGCCGCGGTCGAGATCAAAGACGGCGAAGTCTTCGTGGCCGGAAAGGCGGCCGGCCTTGGTTTCGAGAAACTGGCAGCGGCCGCCCAGTGGGCGCGCGTCGATCTTTCCGAGCACGGGTTCTACGCCACACCTAACCTGCATTACGACATCGAGAAAGAACAGGGACGCCCGTTCGCGTATTACAGTTACGCCTCGTCGGTGACCGAGGTGCTGCTCGACTGCATTCGCGGCACCTATCGGTTCGAGGCCGTCGACATCGTGCAGGATGTCGGCGAGTCGCTGAGCGCCGAAATCGACCGCGGTCAGATCGAGGGTGCCGTCGTGCAAGGCATGGGCTGGGCAACGCTGGAACAGATACGCTATGCCGCCGATGGCCGCGTGCTCACCGGGGCGAACTCGTATAAAATGCCCGACATCAAGTTTGTCCCGCCCCACTTCGAGATCACCCTGCTCAAAGACGCGACAAACCCGTTCGCCGTCTGCAACAGCAAAGCCATCGGTGAACCACCGTTCGTGCACGGGATCGGCGCTTACCTTGCCCTGCTCGACGCGCTGCGCTCGGTGCGCCGCGACAAACCCCTGCCCTCGCTGCCGCTGACGCCCGAGAAGGTGTTCATGTATTTACACGCGCCGACCGGCTGATTCTGCACAAAACAGAGCGGCGCCAAGAAACATACATATATTGTATTTCTGTTTCCCGGGTGCGGTCACCGAGTGAACGGCACCCGGCGGGGATGCACGTGAGACGTGCGGTAACGACCAACGCAACTCGCCGTCAAGTCGTGGCGTTGTCGTTCTGCGGGTCTTTCGCAGCCCGCACCGCGTTTTCGAGACCCTGCAGAAACCGCGAGCGGTCTTTGGGCGAGAACGGTGGCGGCCCGCCGATCCGCTCGCCGGCATCACGCAGGTGCGTGAGCAGATCGCGCGTCGCCAGCGCCAGGCCGATGTTGTCTGACGTGAACGGTTTGCCGGTGAACCCCAGCACTCTCGCACCCTTTTTGACACAGCGCGACGCCAACGGGATGTCGCCGGTGATGACGATGTCGTTCTCGACCACGTGCTCGACGATCCAGTCGTCGGCGAGGTCGGGCCCCTGCCCCACCACCTCGAGCGTGACCTCTGCGTCGCCGGGAATGCGCATCCAGGCGGCCGCGACCAGCACCACACTCAGACCATGCCGCCGCGCCACCCGATAGACTTCTTGTTTTACCGGGCAGGCATCGGCATCGACGTAGATCACGATTGCACTGCCCTCGACATGCGGCGTCATGCGTCTCAGAAACTCACGGCAGGATCAACGCCACGCGAAAACCAAACACGTTCATGCGCAACCCGGGATCGACCCGGCCACGCACCGCCGACCGGCAATCGTTGGCGCCGTCGCTCCACGATCCACCCCGCACCGCCCTGTTGGAGCCGGTTTCAGGGCCAACCGGGTCAGTGACCTCTCCGGCCGGGTACGCACCATACCAGTCGGCGCAGAACTCCCACAGGTGGCCGCACATGTCGGTGAGGCCCCACGGGTTCGCCATGCGGGTTCCGACCTCGTGGGTTTCCTTGCCGCTGTTGAGCGAGCACCAGGCATGTTCGTTGCTGAACGCATCGCCCCACGGATAGTCGCTCGTCGTGCCGGCGCGGCACGCCATCTCCCATTGTGCCTCGGTCGGCAACCGATACTCGCACCGCTCGGCTTGCGACAAGCGGCGGCAGAATTCGCGCGCTTCATCCCAGGTCACGCTCTCGATCGGGCGGTTGGCCGCCTTGAAATACGCGGGATTCACGCCCATGATCGATTCGTATTGCGCTTGTGTTACGAGGCGAACGCCAAGATAGAACGGCTTGGTAATCGTCACCTTGTGGATCGGCCCTTCCGGGCCACCGGGGCGGATCGACCCCATCGGGAACGACCCCGCCGGGATCAGGCGCAGCGACATGCCGATGCCGTTCGTGACGAACGTCTGTCCCGACGAGACCGCCGCCGCGGGCTCCTCGGCCGCAAGACTGGGCAACGAACTGGCGGCACACTCGCTGGTCGTGGTCGTCGGCGGGCGAACCCGACAAGCGCTGCGACCGACCATGTTGCCATAGATCGCCTTCAGTGCGGTCACCAGACCCTCGGCGTTCGGATACCGCCCCTCGGGCTTCTTGGCCAGACAGCGCTTCAGGATCGCGTCGAGACCTTCTTCGAGCTCGCGAAGCCGGGGCGGGGCCACCTCGAGGTGCTTGCGCCGCAGATCGTCGGGTGAACCATCGAACGGCGGTTTGCCGTGCAGATCGAGAAGCTCGAAGAGAATCACACCCAACGAATAGATGTCGGCGGCGGGTTGGATGTCTTCCTGACGGGCCACCGCCGCGTGTTCCGGGCTGCGGTAGACAAACGTGCTCCAACCCGCCGGCAGCGGGGCCGCCTGATTCATGATGCGCTGCTCGGCTCCGGGCGTGATCTCGAAGTCGGCGATCTTCACCGTGCACGCCTGGCTTTCGCCGAACATCAAGATGTTCTCGGGTTTCAGATCGAGATGCGTCAACCCGGCGTTGTGCAACACTCGCAGTCCCTGGCTGATCTGCAAGAAGATCTCGACACCGGCCTGCCGCCGCCACTCGGGTTCCGCGCGCATTTCCTGCAGCCACTGTCGCAGACTGCCCAATGGAGCCCATTCCATCGCGATCAGCAGCAGAAAACGGCCCCGAAAACTGGGCACGGTGAAGGTCGCAAACGACCGCAACACATGGGTGAAATCATTGACCCTGTCGCGGCTGACCAGTTCGCGCCGCACCTCTTCGTAGGCAGCGGGACCCGCAACCGGGTCGAACGCGATGACCTTGAGAGCGATGCTGCGGCTCTCGGCCAGGTCGGTCGCCAGGTAAACTTCGCCGCAGGTGCCGCGCCCCAGGGTGCCCTCGAGGCGGAAACGCTCGGCCAGCACGGTACCGAGCGGAATCGACCACCCACGCACCGAAACCAGTGCTCCGGAATCGCGGCCGTGACGGGTGTACATCGAGACGCCGGTAGGATTCACCGCCTCGACCGTTGGGGGGCGCACCGCCGCGGCATTGGCGCCAGCGGGTGGCGGCGGGGGCGGCACATACAGGGGCTCACGCCGCGATGGCTGATTCGGCGCGCCGGCCGGCGCCGATCGCGCCGCCCGACCGCAGCCGTTGCAGAAATTCGCTTCGTCGGGCAGTTGTTGCCCACATTGCAAACAGAACATGCCGGGTCTCCTGGTCGTCTCTCAACAGTGCACGCTCATCGATAAGGAAACACATCGGCGGGCGGGAAGCAACAACAGACTGACATCGCGCAGTTTTCGGCCATTGACCACGGCGCAGCGATACCGACGCAAAGGGAAGGGAGAACCCGCCCGCCACGGATGGCGCAGTGGGCGCTTGCAGCCACGATGGCGCAGTCGCAAGCGACCCACCCTGAGTTGGCTTCGTTGCCCTGCGCGAATCCGTGTGCTCGGGACTGCGAAGCGAAGACGGGGTCGTTTCGACAAACTCAAACGGATCGAAGCGCGCCGGTTCAAACAATCTGCGGAAACTCCGGAGGCACCAAGATGTGCGCCTCAGAAAATCGCCTGCTAGATCGAATACGGAACCATCACAAAAGAATGTGACTGCGGAGAAAAGTCTTTCGTGTTCCGGGTAACCAACTTCAGGTCGTTCTCCTGAGTCACTGCCGCTTGCAGGGCATCAGGGAGTTTCCAGCCGTAAATGTGCCTGAGTTTCGCGGCCAAATCGGCAGTCGATCTGCATATGTCAAAGTGGGTAAAGCGGTCGAGAAGTTGCTTCACACTCGGCAGATCTTTCTCCTCGACACCTGCCAGTACTTCAGCGCGAGTGATGACAGAAATACAGCATTCGCCATGATTCTCGCGAATGAAATCAGTCGCTTTCTGAACACCGTTGAGGTGATCGATGAGAATGACCGAATCCAACAAATAAACCCTCATCGGTTTTCCCACTCCGACCGACTCTGTTCCTGATATTTGAGACCATCCGGGCCACGCCACGAACCCTGCGTCTTTTTGAGAAGTTCGTTGAAGTCGTCCTGGGAAGTAAGGACTTCGTCCCTCAAAGATTTGGCAATGATTTCCAGAAGGGAAAGGCGATCAGCAATTGGCAACTTGGAAATCTCCAGGGTCAGTTCACTGATAGTCACAGACAAAACCCCCTTCCAGATAAATCACTCAGGCCCGACTTCCTATGCCTTTAAGATACCACACAGGATTTCAGAGGACAAAATTCCCTTCCAGGGCAAACGGGAACTTCCGCAGATGCCTGGAGGGTTTGGGATAGGGCGGACGGCGGCGCCCAGCCCGCCGGCATCAGGCGGCCCCGACCCGCCGAAACGTTGGCGGCGCCACGCTACCATTTGTCCGACGACCCCGATCCGTCGAACGAATCGGACGACGACGACGATGACGACGAGTCAGACGATGACGAGTAATCCGAGGAACTCGAATACGATGAGTCGCTTGATGACGAATAGTCCGATGACGAACTGTCGGATGACGAATACGACGAATCCGACGACGAATAGTCTGAACTCGACGCGTCGTCACTCGAACTCCACCAACTGCCGGAACTCGCGCCTTGATAGTCGGCGCCGGCTCCAAACGGCCAGCAGGCCGCGAAGTAGTCCCTCACTTCGAGCTGCGGGTTGGCGTCGATGTAGCTGCGCGACATAACGGCTCCGCGCATGAGGTTCCACACCATCAGCACGATCGCCCCGCCGACACCGACTAGCATCCAGACGGCAACGCCACCGAAAAGTATCACCAGTGCGGGGAAGATCGACATCAACGCCCACAGGTCGCCGCGGAACGGCTGCGAGAAGTCGCCCACCAGCGATGCTCCCTCGAACGGCATCACGACCAACCAGACCGCGACCATCGGCAAAGACGCCGGCAGCGGCAGTTGCCGCCACCACCCCACGACCAGCCGCCGGACGACGAACGCCAGCACCACGACGCCCGCCGCGCCGACCCCGAGTTCGGGCACCCCTGCGTCCAGTGCCAGCGCGACCGGCATCACCACGACCGCGAGCACCACCGGCAGCCACCGCACGAGCCCACCCTCGCCCATGGCGCCGAGATGAGCCAATACAATGGCAATATAGAATATGCACAACCACAGTTCGACGCCCGTCAGCGGTAGGCTCACGTGCACCCCCGGATGCAGAACCACACCATCGGTGCCTTGATTCTTCACTTCCGACGGGGTTCGCGTGCCGGTCTGCGGCGCCCGCGTCAGGTTCTGCCGCGCATCACCCACCAACTGCGCCAGGGCCGCGGCCGTCCGGCCCGCCCGCAGATGGGGTTTGAGCGCCGCCAGCATCGCATCGGTCGTCGCTTTCGGCAACTTCGCCTTCAGCGACACGCCGACCTCCAATCGCATCGTCCGATCGTCAATGGCCAGCACGAACAACAGGCGCGATGCGCTCGCCGACGTCTGCGCAATCCAGTCTCGGCCGACGCGCAACGTGAACGCCTCGATCGACTCTGCACCGGTGCTCTTGATCACCAGCAGCGCCAACCGCACCCCCAGGTCCTTTTCAAGACGGTCGAGGGATTCGCGTAACGACGCCTTCTCGGCCTCCGTCAGCTTGCCGTGCGGATCGCTGACCGACGCGGTGACCGGCCCGATCGGCGCTTCCGCCGTCTGCGCCCCCACCCCGCCGACACCGCCCAGCCACAGAACCACGCAGAGAACGACCAGCCCGACAGCCCGTATTTCAATTCGCATACGTGCCCACAATCCTTATCGCGTCCCCGACGCGGTCCCCGAGGCCGGCCCGCCGATCTCGCCGCCTGCAGCACCGTATTCGGGCTTGACCCCCAACTCGTGAAACAAGAACGAGTAGATGTCGGCCATCTCCTCGATGTGCTTCGTTGTATTGCTCGCGCCGTGGCCCGACCGCCGCCCGATCCGGATCAGCACCGGGTTGGCGCCGCGGTGTTTCTGTTGCAGCGTGGCGATGAACTTGAACGAGTGCGCCGGCACGACCCGATCATCGTGATCGGCGGTCGTGACCAGGGTCGCCGGATACGCGACGCCGTCTCTCAGATTGTGCAGCGGCGAATATCGATAGAGATAGCGGAACTCGTCTTCGTTGTCGCTCGAGCCGTAATCCGATTTCCAATTGAACCCGATGGTGAACTTCTGGAAACGCAGCATGTCCATGACGCCGACCGCCGGAATCGCCGCGCGAAACAACTCCGGTCGTTTGCACATCACGGCCCCGACCAGCAATCCCCCGTTCGAATGGCCGTAGATCGCCAGTTTCTGCGGACTCGTGTAGCGGTTGGCGATCAGCCACTCGGCCACAGCGATGAAATCAACGAACACGTTCTCTTTCTGCAGCTTCATCCCGGCCTCGTGCCATTTCTCGCCGTATTCAGAACCGCCGCGCAGATTCGCCTGCACGTACACCCCACCCTGCTCGAGCCAGGCAATGTTGAACGGGTCGAAATGCGGGTCGAGGCTGACCGCAAACCCGCCGTAGCCGTAGAGCAGCGTGGGGTTCGCGCCGTTCCTCTGCAGACCCTTGCGATACACGATGAACACCGGAATCTTGGTCCCGTCGGCGCTGACCAGGAACTCGCGATCGGTCTGGAACTCGTCGGGTTTGAACGACACCGCTGACGACCGAAACACCGTGCTGGTGCGCGATGCAATATCGTAACGGTAGATGGTCGGCGGGAACGTGAACGACGTAAACACGTAAAAAACATACGGTGTATTGCGTTCACCACCGAAACCGTAGGCGGTGCCCAGTGCCGGCAGCGGAATCTCGTTCTCGATCTTGCCGTCGAGATCGCACACCTGCACCTGCGCAGCAACATCGCGTGAATACGTCAGAAAGAGCTTCCCGCCCGCGGTGGTCGCCTGC
>CAZADH010000229.1:0-2432 GCA_964483805.1 uncultured bacterium | reverse complement strand
AGTTGATGCGGCTGTTCGGCCACGATCTCTCGCCACTCGCTCGCCGACGCGTGGCGCGGATCGATCGACCACACCTTGCCCTTCGGCGCCTGCCGCGTCGTGTAGACCAGCAGCCGATCGCCGACGTTGTCGACCACCCCGAAGTCGTCGTCGAAGGTCGTGATCACCGGCGTGAACGTCGCCTGTCCGGCCGCCAGATCGCAGACGTGCAGCGCGTTGCCCTTGGTTCCCGCGCCGTTGTCAGACACCGACAAGATCAAAAACCGCTCGTCCTCGGTCGTGCCCGCCGTGTGAAACCGCAGCGGATGCGCCGGATCCTCGAACACCAGCTTGTCGTCGCTCTGCGCCGTGCCGACGCGGTGATAGAACACCCGATGGTTCTCGTTGCGCTCGGTCAACTGCTGCCCCTCAGTCTTCGGGGCCTCGTAACAACTGTAATAGAACCCGTCGCCGCGCCACGCGAGGCCCGACACCTTCACCCACTTCACCTCGTCGGCCAGGATCTTTCGCGAGTGCAGATCCATCACCCGAATGCGGCACCAATCGGAGCCGCCCTCCGTCTGCATCCAGGCCCAGTACCGGCCGTCTTTCGAGATATCCCAGGTCGCGACCTGCACCGTCCCGTCGGCCGACAACGTGTTCGGGTCGAGCAACACCTCCGGTTCGCCGTCCAGCCCTTTCTGAATGTAGATTACCGACTGGTTCTGCAGCCCGTCGTTCTTGCTGAACACGAACCAATCGCCCTTCTTGTGCGGCGCCGAGAACTTCGGATAGTTGTAAATCTTTTCGAGTCGTTCCTTCACTTTCGCGCGAAACGATATCTGCCCCAGATACTGGTCCGTCACCGCGCTCTGCGCCTCGCCCCACTTGATCGTCTCGGTCGCATTGTCGTCTTCGAGCCACCGATACGGATCGGCCACCTTGATCCCGAAGTAGGTGTCGACCTGGTCGCCCTTGCGGGTCTCGGGGTATGTCAAGCCCGCGGCTGACGCCGGCGCAGGGGCGGCGAGGCCGAGATAGACGCAGGCGAACAGCAGGCACAGCAGCAATGACGATGAAGCGAACGACTCATGAGGCGACATGCGGGCGACTCCTGACGATTGGGTTGGCGCCATTATAGCCTAAATGGCGACGAACGCTGCCACCGGACCGCTGGCGTGGAAGGTCGGAAACCCCTGACCTCTTCGAAGATTCCGCAGGTCCGACTTTCGGTTCTTGCTGGCCCCGCCCTCGCTTACCGTGCGCCCGCCACCGCGTCGCAAACGCTTCCCACATGCGACCTGATCAGCGCGCGCAGTTCGTCGCGGTGGGAGGCGTCGGCTTTGCCGCTGCTGATCAGGGCGAACAGGGCCGCGCCCTTGTCGCGGTCCTTCCGGCTCCATTTTTCGGTGCGAGCGCGGGTGTGCTCGAGCTTGTCGGCCAGGGCCGGATCGAGGCCACACACGTCGGTCGTCGCCTCGTCCTGGCGGGCGTGCGCCCGGTTGACCACGCGAAAGAGCGTGATCAGCGCGCGATCCAACAGGATCCAGGGGAAGTTGAGTTCGGTGATCGGGCCGCCGGTGAGGTTCTGCGAGCCCAGCGAACCGAGGCGGCCGATCTTCACGTCGGCGAGGTGCTTGCCCGACGCGAGAGCGCCCAGGCCGCCGACCGCCGCGCCGATGACCGTGGGCACCCCGAACAAATGGCCGAGAAAGACCAGGTCGAGCGCACTGCCGACGGCGGCACCCGCGACGGCACCGGCCGCGATCAGTTGCTTCTGCGACAGGCCCATCACGCTCCAGACCCGCTCATTGAACAGGTCGCCGAAGTATTCGCCCGAGATCTCGACCTTCACCTTGTGGTGACGAAAGCGGGACACGATCCGGGTCAGCGCCTCCCGCTCGAACTCCCTGATCTCGTTCTCGAACTCGCGCTTCATCCTGGCGCGCAGCTTCTTCTCGTTGTCGCCCTCGCGAACGGGCACGCTCTTGACGTGCCGCAGGCAACGCAGCAATAGATCGGTGATCGTCTCGGCGCAGTCGTCCTGGCGCTGTTGCCAATCGCGCTCGATCTCACGGACCGCCTGGTCCATGATCGGCAGCCAGTCCTGGTTCATGGCGGCCAGCGTCTTCAGGAGCGTGATCCGTTGGGCGAACCCGGCCGTGTGCGCGTCGAAAAAACGAACGATGCTGAAGTGCTCGGTCAGCTTGTCTTGCCACTTCTGCAGGTGCGCCCCGTCCCCCGTTTTATTGATCAACGCCATGCGTGGTTGGGGTGCCATACACAGTATTCTGATTTCGGCCTCGTCCATGCTGCCGAGCGGCAACGAAGCGTCGACCACGTAGACGATCGCGGCGCCATCGATGATCGGGTTCAGGATGTGCGACTCCGCTTCGAATCCGGCCTGGGTGGCGATCTCGTCGCGCAGGGCGCAGAACGCAGCGAGGCTGGGC
>CAZADH010000228.1:0-10238 GCA_964483805.1 uncultured bacterium | reverse complement strand
TCCCCCCAGCCCGGCATCGCCAGTCGCCTCAATTGCCCGTCTGCTGCAAGTGCGGCACCGAATGACACGAGCACTTCTCCGGTTGAAAGCGTCATCGGTTGCCCAATGTGGAACGTCTGGTCATTGTCCCACTCGCCTGCATAGAGGCGGGTCGGGGCAACGACTTGCGCGAGTTTGAATGACGTTGGTGTCACTCGGTTTTCTGGATCGAACGTCCCCCACCAGTACATCGAGCCATCTGCCAACACCGCGCCCGCCCACCCGTGACCTACGAACGCCTGCCTTGCTGACCCGGGGAGAGTCAAACGTTGGGGCGTCGTCACATACTGGGTATCGACGTCAGCACCTGCGACACATTGGTCGTTCAACCCCCAAACCCAAACGGAACCATCTTCGGCCAGTGCTCCGACGGTATCGGTGTACGGAGCCAACGACAGGCTCTTGATGCGGGTTGTCTGCGTGACTACGCGATTCACCGTGATCGGAACCCCGACCGACCGGCCGACACCGCCCTGGTTGTCGATGGCTGTGGCCGTCAACGTATAGGTTCCGGGGTAGGCGGTGTTCCAGGAATAGGTCCAGGGGCCCTGGAGGGCCGACCCGAGGAACGCGCCGTTGGCGTAATACGAAACCCTGGAGATCGTCCCGCCGTCTTCATCCCGCGCATCGACCTGGATCGGGATTCCCTGGCCCTGGTTGAAGATCGCGTTTGCAGCAGGCGAGGTAATGGTAATCGTCGGCGCGCGATTGCTGCTGATCGTCATCGGCTGACCCACGATCGCGCCCGTATCGACATCGACCTTGAAGTATTTACGTTGTGAAGACACCACGTCGAAGATCGAACAGACCAGCGTCTTGGCGTCGTCGAAGGCGACATTGAGCACGCCGTGGTACTGCACCGTCTCGCCGCCCGGCAGGTCGGTAAAGTAGCGGGCCCACTTCAGCTTCGGATCATCAGTCTCGCCCAAGGTGACCCGGCTCTTCGCGTCGTTCTCGCCGTCCCAGCGGAACAGCACCGGCACGTTCAGGTCTTTGTTGGTGCCGCCGATCACCAGCGACTGGTCGCCCAGCGTCAGCGCCGGGAAGCACTCGCCGCGGTTGGCAAAGGTGCCTTTGCGTACCCCGGTCACCGGGTCGAGTTTGCTGACCACAAACCGCTCGCGGGCAAACGTGTTGTCGCCCGATACGTAGGCGAACCCATCGACGCCCTGCCGCAATACGTCGCGGAAGCGGAAATCGGTCAAGGGGTAGGTCCAGAACGTCATACCCTGCCAGAACTCGGTCGGTTGCTTCGCCCACGGGGCGCCACTCGACGGCGTGGCCAGCAGTTGCGCGCTGTCATTGGTGATGTACAGGCCGACCAGGGTCGAAGGTCTATAGGTCTTGACCAGATCGTTGAAGATGCCGGCCACGGCCGACTTCTCGTCGGCACCGACCGAGGTCGTGCCGGTGAGGCGCGCCAGCACCTGGCCCTTCAGATCTTCCGGCATCACCCGCACCGTGTCGGTCGACTTGAGCACGGCAGCCACGACCTGCGCCGTCAGATCTTGTTTGAGGCCCGACGCCATGGGGTTGACATACATTGCATTGACACCGTCTTTGAGGTCTTCGGCGCCGTGAAAGTGCGTGAGATTGTAGATCGTGCCACCCTCGACGCGGATCTGCGCCGCCACCGGCCCCTTGTCGAGTTCGGCAAAACTGATCTCGGCCGTGCCGTCTTGCGCCACCGCGACCGTCTTGCTCTTCTCCCATGCTTCGCCCACGCCGCCGGTGCCGCGTCGGATCCCGCGTAGCGTTGCCACGACCTGCGCCCCCGAGGTGGTGCCGGTGCCCGTCCCGGTCGATGTTCCGGTCACCGTTGGCGTGCCCGTGCCCGTCTCGGTCGATGTTCCAGTCACCGTTGGCGTGCCCGCGCTCGTCTCGCCCCGTACTGAAAAGCGCGTGGTGCCGGCATCGGTGGGCGTGACCTGCAACGCCAGGCGCAAGTGCGCCGTGCCGCGCGGGGTCGGTTGCACTACGGTTTGGCCGATCGCGTCGGCACCCGGCAGCGAACCGATGCTGCTGCATCCAACCAGAGAGCAGACCATCAGACCCAAGACCAGTAAAGACGGCGCAACAACACTACGGCGATTCATGCGGTCACCTCTCGAGCCTTTGGTGATGAAACTGACCCGAATCGGGCGTCGAGGAACCATGATGTCAGAGTCCGCCGCCCGTTTCAAGTTCTGCTTCCGGTAAATCGGTGGGGTAAATCGGTGACATGATACGTATTTCCCGCAAAGAGGAGAAATACGTATCATGTCACCGATTTACAATGTCACCGATTTACACCTTGCCGAGATATGAATGACGCACATCGTAAATACGTCATCAAGACGAACCGGGCGGCAGCCTTGCGGCCACCGCCCGGTTTGGGCTCCCGGCAACCGGCGTTATCCTGCCGATTGCCTGAGGTAAAGCTCTACTGCACGATCACCGGAACCAACGGCGACCGACCGATCGGGCGCTTGTTGGCGTCGAAGGCGATTACCAGCCAGTCGCCCGGGCCCGCCCACATCGGAGCCGGCAGCCGATGGATGACGGCGACAGCTTCGAACACGCCGGCGGGATTCGTCAGCGCCGTCGCATTGAACGCGGCACCGATGTCATCCGCCGGGCCGACGTCGAAGGGGCGGAAACCCTCTTTGACCAGGTAGACCTTGAAGTTGCGGGTCCCCGAGGCATTCGACCGCACGACGGCGTTGTAACCATTCTGAATGGCATCCCAGGGGATGACCGAGTTCGGCGTGGACGGACTGGCCACCATGCAGTTGATCGGCAACAGGCCGACGTTGATCGGAATCGACGCGGTGGTGCCGTTCGGAACCTCGAAGCCACCGGGCACCTGAACCGGGAACACGTTGCTGCGGCCGATCGGCTGGAACGAGCTGTTGAACGTCACCGCCACCAAACCATACACGCCGCGGGCGCCGGGCAGATTGATGACGTTCGTCGTGAACAGGTTGTCCGCGGCGTTGCGCACGCACGCGATCGGATTCAACAGAATCGGCGGGGCATTGCTGGCGACTTCCGGCGGAGGCATCAGGAAGAACTGCATCTTCACCGCCGTCGGATCACCGGTATCACCCTTGAGCAATACGCCACCTTCGATGGTCGGTGTCGCCAGAGGGTTCGGAGCCGGCATCACAACCGACACCGAACGGGGAAGCGTCTGGAAATTGATCTGGGCCGTTGCCGACGCATTACCGGTGATCGACGGCATCTCGACCGTGACCGCCAGGGGGGTTGACACGCCAACCTGAGTGGGTTTGCGTTCGGCGTTCAGGACATCCTGGTCAAACCCAACCGCGACCAGGGCATAGGGACCCGCAGGCAGCGGCGCCGGTTGCGTGGCGCCTTCCGGGATCGGAGGCACCGGAATGATGCCCGTGCCCATGAAGTGGCCCGAGGCCGGGTCGCGCGGCAAGCCAAACACCGGCGTTGTTGGACCGATCGGCAGGAACTGATCATCACCTATCTTCAGGAACACCTGGACGAAATCGGCCCCGCTCGCCGTGGTTGCGGTGGTGGTGATGTCGAGACCAATCGGCGTGCCGACCACGAGGGCCGCATTTGTCACTGGGCGCACAAAAGCGAATGCGCCGTTCGCGGTTCCGATGCCACCCGGCACCCCCGCCACCACGATCGGCATCGGCGGTGTGATCATGAACCGGCCGCCGTTGTCGATGGCCTTCGCGGTGATGAAGTGCGTGCCCGGGGTCAGGTTCGCCGGCCAGGTGATCTGGCAGGTGTAGCTGTTGCTGGCGCCGGCGATGGCCTGGCCCAGCGCGACCGTCTGGTCGAGACCGAACGACACGTTGGTGATCGTGGCGCCACCGTTGGCGCGGGCGTATGCAACGATCGTCGTGGCGTCACCCGGCTTGATCGTCTGGTTCTCGGTCGGAGAGGCGATCATGATCGACGGCGGGACGATGACGTTACCCACGGCAACCGGAACCGGTCGGCCAGGGGTCATCTTGCCGTACTGGTCGAACGCACGCACGTTCAACTGGTAGAAACCATCGGCCGGAGCGTTCCAGACGAAGTTGTAAGTCGAATTGGGCGCGAGGCCCGCCAGACCGCCGATGACGCGATCGTTGGCCCAGAACTCGACCTTGCGGATCGCGGGGTTGCCGCTGGCCAGCTCGTTCGCAACGATCGTCACGTTCTGACCGCTCGGCAGCACCGCGTTCGCAGCGGGCGAGGTGATGCCGATGACGATCGGGGGCAGGTTCGCCATGGCTTGCGGCAGAACGCTGACCTTGATCGCCTCGGTGACGGTGACGCCGCCATTGAGCGTGACCGCGCGAGCGCGGACGTAGTAGTCGCCGGGTTGCATGTTGCGCCAGACGAACTGATACGGCGCCGAACCGATTTCACCGATCGCGGTGATGAAGTCGCCGCCGCGCAGCGGGTCGGCGAGAATCTCGAACACCACCCGCCGGATCGCATCCGGACTCGCCACCGATGCATCGGCGACGAACTCGACCGGTGTGCCGAAATCGACGGTCTTGCCTGCTTCGGGGCTGATCAGGCGGATCGTCGGCAACTGGGCGTTGGCGCCGAGCGCCATGACCTTGACCGGCTCGGCCAGGCGGCTCGCATTGGTGCTGTCGATGGCCATCGCGTTGATGAAATGCAAACCCGCGGGCACCGACGGAATCGTGAACGAATAGTTGTTGGCCGAGGTCAGCGTCGCTTCACCGATGCGCGCCGGACCATTGAGAATCACGACCTTGTTGATCGTGCCGCTCGCGGCTTGCGCGAAAACCTGCACCGTCAGCGGATTTCCGGCCGTCACCGTGGCGGAACCGACCGGGCTGGTGATGCGGACCGTCGGCGGCGGGGTGAACACCGGCACGGCCGCGACGTAGTTGGCCAGATCCTGGCCGGTGACTGGATTTACTTTGTAAATACGCGTGCCCGGCGTCCCGTTGAAGACCCCGGCCAGCGTGACGACCAGCACCTGCTGCATCGGATCAAAACCGATGTGAACGACCGTCACCGGACTGGTGATGCCGGCGCCGGCGATGTCGAACACGCGCGACCAGGTCAGACCGGCCGGCGCGTTGACGCCGACGTTGTTGATCAGGGTGGTGGCGATTTCGGCGTGGGCGTTGCCGTTCCAGCGGACCAGCACGGGCCGGCCCAGAACATTGCCGCCGAAGATGATCGAACCGTCAGGCATGACAAACGCTGCGCGCAGCTTGCCCGGCCAGCGGTGCACGAAACGGTTGTTGGGATTGGTCGGATCGAGGCGCACCAGCGCGAAGATGTCGGCCGTCTCGTTGTTGGCGTTGTTGCGGAACAAAACCACGGCGCGGCCGCCGAGACCCTGGAATACCACGCGGTCGATGACCCAGCCGGTCGGATCGATGGCGGTGATGCCACTCAGGCCCGCGAACAGGTTGGTCAGGCTGATCGACTGACCGTTGCCGAAGTCGAGGCCGCCGGTCGAGCTCGCCGTGACGCGCACGAAATTGGTCGGCGCGATCTGGCCCACGAAGGTATTGAACGCATCGAGAACGGCACCCGCGGTGGCGTTCGCCTGCGTCGTGTCAGGAGTGATCGAGTCGACGGCCATGCGGCAGCGGGCGACGAGGTTCGCCGGTGCGCTGGCGAGCAGGGTCGCCTGGTTGATGGTGTTCTGCAGGACCTGGGCAACCAGATCATGTTTGAAACCCGAGTTAACCGGATTCAGCGTCAGGGCGTTCGGACCCGCAACCAGGTCGGCGGCGCCGTGGAAATCGCGCCAACCGCTGATCGAACCACCGTCGATCGCCACGCGGCCGATCGTCGGCAGTTCGCGCACGTTGGTAAACTCATACGACGCGGTGCCGTCGGTCGAACTCACGGTCTGCGTCTGGCTCGAAACCTGACCGTTCGACGGGTCGATCGTGATCAACGAGAACGACACCGTCACGGTTGCCTTCGTGCCGTTCGATCGGATCGCCGGCATCGCTTCGGCCTGACCATCAGGGGTCAATTGAATGTTGAACCGCACCGACGCATTGCCGGTTTGCGGGGTCAAATTGGTGACCCCGTTGGTGACCGTGGCCACCGGATTGTCGTTGCTGCTGCTGAAACAACCGGTCAGCGCCAGCAACCCCACCGCAAAAACACCCAGAACAAACAAAATACGACTCTTTCCCACACGGACCTCCTGTACAACATCTGATACTTTCCCCACCCGGGGATAAAACTCCGCCAAATATACCGTACCCATCTTGTTTCTCCAATTTGCCTTGTCGCCAAAGTCCGTCGACACCCGTTAAGGATAGTTAACGTAGGGGGCGTCACTGATATCACGGCAGAATACGGTGACATGAGAATAATACGGTGACATGATACGTATTTTTCAAGGAAAAATACGTATCATGTCACCGTATTATTCACGCTGCGAACTTCGCGCGGACAACAATTTCGTGGCAGCAATAGCGTGATTTCTCTGGCTTTTCCAGTTTACTCATGTTATGCTCGGGCCTGCGACCACGATCGCGGTTGGCTCAACAAGCGGCGTTGCGTCGAGTGTGCCGCCTGTCACCAGCAGACCTCGCTGACCGCCGGCACCATCATGCATGGGTCGCGGCGCCCCCTGCGCACCTGGTTTCTTGCCATGTGGTGGATCTGCACCAGCAAGACCGGGGTGAGCGCCGCGGGTCTGAAACGATTGCTGGGGCTGGGCAGCATGCAGACTGCGTGGACGTGGCTGCAGAGGCTGCGTCAGGCCATGGTCCGGCCCGAACGCGACCCGCTCGCCGGCAGAGTGCAGATCGACGACGCCTGGCTTGGCGGCCATGATCCGACGATGGGCGAAAGCTGGAAAAGCGCCATTGTCGCGGTCGCCGTCGAGAGCGACGAGTCCGGCGACGACATGGGCCGCGTACGTCTGCTCGATATCACCAATGCCGCCGGGCACGAGTTGCTCGACTTCATACGGCGCGAGGTGTCGCCAAACGCGCATGTCGAGGTCGATTCGTGGCAGGGCTACGACGTGTTGCGGCGCGAGGGTTACCGGTGCGAGGTGATCTCGCCGGCCGATGACCCGGCCTCGCCGCTGCCGCGGGTCCGTCGCGTCGTCGGCCTCGTGCGCCGTTGGTTGCTCGGAACTCATCAGGGGCGCCTGTCGCGGCGGTATCTGCAAGCCTATCTCGACGAGTTCGTGTTTCGCTACAACCGCCGCAAGTCGCCCCACGTCGGTCTGCTGTTCCAGCGCCTCGTCTGGCAGGGCGCGCGCACGCGGCCTGCGACCAGATAAAGTCGCGCATCCGGCATCGGGTTCCACCAACGTTTGATGGGATCGTCATCGAACGCTCTCTGGTCCCGTCGAGGCTCGGCTGTGCGTTCGCGAGATGAAATGGCGCACGCGGCCCCGCAGACTACCATCACATGAGTAAAATAGAAAAGCCATGATAGATTCTCGTCGTTGGGCAGCCGAAGATTTGGCACCGGCCCGAGTGACCCAGCATAAAATGGCGATTTGCAAGGTGGTACACCGTTTGCATTATCCGTTTGCATCACCGAGCCCGACGCGGGCTCGACGAAATCATCAATCTGATGCATACGGAGGAATCATGAACAGCAAGCATTCGCCCCTGGTTCTCGTGGCCCTGGCCGTCGTCTTCTTGACCAACATCGCCTTCGCCGGTACAACGCCGGCCCCGGTGCCGCCCGCCGACAACCCCGGCCAGGAACAACCCGGTGACAGCGGCCAGTCGGGCCAGAGCGGTCAGGCCGGTCAGGCCGATCAAGGCAATGTCCCGCAGAAGCCCCACAACTGCCCGGTCATCGACTGGATCAAACAGTTGTTCAAGAAGCCCGTCACCGAGAAAGAAGCGATGCACAAGCTGCTCGAGCTGGTTCTCTCCGACCTCGACCTGTGCCAGTCGGTCATCAGCGACAAGAAGGTCAGCTACCTGAAGATCTTCCCGGCAATCGAACATGTGAACCACGCGCTCGGCACGCTCAAGAAGATCAACCCGCCCAAGACCATGAAAGAGATGTTCAAGCAGGTCGAGAAGCGCGTTTCTCACATCAAGTTCTCGCTGGTCATGCACGACCTCGACGAAGCCCGCAACCGCCTCGATGCCGCATCGACCTATATCAAGACGATCGAGTAAAGTAAATCAATTGTATTGACAAGAGAACCGGCCCGCCAACTGGCGGGCCGGTTCTCTTGTCAGCGGTTGCTGATCCCGTGGTCGGTTACAGCGCCCGGGTCGCGCGCCAGCCCCAGACTTCGATGCGCGTCGATCCGCCCGTAGGGGTAGTGAACGGCATGTCGTAGGCCCAACCGGTCATGGTGTTGCCCTCGATAATGCCCCACCACTGCTGGCGCCACGATGTTCCGTTCTCGTTCTGCTGCACCTGCCAGCCGACGATCTTGCCCTGCGCGATCGACGACACGGTCACCGGGGCCAGGTTCGTCGGCATGGTGAACGTCGAGCCACTTTGCGTGATCGTGCCGCTCGACGAATAGAGGGGCGTCGACGGTGTGCGCAGATCATAGCCGGTGAAGGCCCAGGTGCCGGCGATGTTCGGGACCGTCGTTCCGGAGTCGGTGCCGGGCGTGCTTCGGGTGACCGTGTTCGTCGTCTGGTTGGGCGACGACACGACGTAGCCGCCCCACACCTTGTTGGCCTGATCCGCACTCGTCACCGAAATGCTCGTGCCGCCGCTGATCGTGCCGTCGAACCGGCGAACGTAGCCGCGGTCGCCACTCGTAGCGGCATTCGCGTAATCCGACACGACGGCGTCGTAACCGATCGTGGTGCCGTTGACCGTGAGGTTTTGCGGAACCACGTAAGCATTGGCACCCGCGTAGAACACCGGGCTCATGATGAAGAGGTTGCCAGCCTGATAGATCGTCTGCGGGCCGGCCGCCATCGCCCAGGTTCCGGCAATCGAGGTCGACGTCGTGGTGCCAGTGCCCGTGCCCGTCCCAGTGCTTGCGCCCGTGCCGGTGCCCGTTCCCGTGGTGGCCGTGGTCGACAGAGTGACCGGAACGTACTCGGCGTTGTCGGCCGTGACGCCAGACAGCATGGTGTGTGGTTTGGCCCGGACTTACAGACGGCGCCGATCCATGTCGTTTGTGCCGTTCGCGAGGACTACCTCGCAATTCTGACGGCGTACCGCCCGTCTCCGGACGCGTGGTCGAGGGACTTCAGAAAAAGGAAGCAAGCATGAAGTGCGTCTTTTGCCTAGGCCCAATGAAACCAGGGACCGTGCCATTTCATATTGACCGCGCCGGAATACATGTGTCGTTTGACGCTGTTCCCGCCATGATTTGCACGCAATGCGGCCAGTCAATGTTCGCCGAGGCCGCAACCCGAACGATCGAAGACGTCGTCACGACCGTCGAAGAGAAGGCGAAGAAGCTCGCCAGGGTCGCCTGATCTCCGATCGCCCCGCTGTCGATCAATCCTGCGCGAGCACCGTCGCAACCGGCACGGAAAAGCCAGGCAAGACATCGGTATCGAGTATTGCTTCGATATTTCGCGCCTCGGTGGGTCTGTATTTCCCGTCCGTGCCGAGACGGTGGAGAGTCACCAGTTTCTGCCACGGGTCGACAATCCAGTATTCGCGCACCTGATGCCGCTCGTAAAGACGCAGTTTGATCTCGAGATCGCGACCGGTGGCGTGGGGTGACAGCACCTCGATGACGAGGTCTGGCGCGCCTCGGCAGCCGCGGTCGTCGAGCTTTTTGCGGTCGCACACCACGACGATGTCGGGTTGCACGACGTTTGAGGCCGTCTCGTCGGTTTCGTCAGGTTCCGGCAAGCGCACGTCGAAGGGCGCGACATAGACCTGACACCGCTTGCCTTCGAGAAACCTGAACAGTGCTGATCCCAGGGCAAGCACGGCCCACTGGTGGCGTCGGCCGGGCGCAGGCGTCATGTCATAGGCCGTCCCCGCAATCAATTCCCAACGTTTGCCGTCATCCCACGAAAGATAGTCGGCATAGTTGAACTCGCGGTAAGGTTTCTCGGCGGGCAGAGCCATGCAGGCCTCCTGCGGGCAAGTTTGTCTATCGGTCTATTCTAATGCAGTCTATCACGAATGTCGCGTGATGGATGGCGGGTGAGGCGGTGCCAGTCGGCCCATTCGGGCTCGCAGATGTCTTCTGGAGAGATTCGCGGGATGACAGTGTCCCGAATCGGCCTGATTGACCAAGATTCACCTGTTTTTTGTCGCGGTCG
>CAZADH010000227.1:0-10254 GCA_964483805.1 uncultured bacterium | reverse complement strand
GTCCTCGGTGTCGAATAAAATGATCTGGCTGCCGCCGAAATCAAAGACCATCGGCACAAGAAGCAACTCCCGGAGCGCCGCGCAGACGGCCTGCTGGCGCCCGGCCGGCACGAAGAACAGCATGAAGCCGCCGCCGCCCGCTCCTGCCACCTTGCCGCCCAACGCCCCCGCCACCCGGGCCCGCGCGTAGATGGCGTCGATCTCGGGCGTCGAGACTGCTTCGCCCAACCCACGCTTCAGTTGCCACGACTCGTGCAGCAGATGGCCGAAGGGGTCGAGATCGCCAGTTCCGGTCAGGGTCTTCATCGCTTCGTCGACCATCTGGCGGAGCACCTGCATCTCGTGCGTCTTCTTGACCATGTCGTCGTAGTAGGTGGCGGCCACACTTGCGGCCGGCCGTTTGATGCGGGTGTAGAACATCATCAACCGATCGGTCAGTTCGGTGGTGCGTGCCTTGCCGATGGTGACCGGCCTCACCGAAATTTCACCGCTCGGGTGGAACTCGAGGTGATTGAACCCACCGTACGCCGTCGTCACCTGGTCTTGGACGCCCACCGTCTCGCGCAGCAGGTTCTGTTCGACATGGATGCCGGCCAGCGCGAGTTCATGCTTGCCGATCATGCGCCCCTGCAGGGCGAGCAGCGCGTTGAGCAGGCCGACCGTGAACGCAGAACTCGACGCGATTCCCGCGCGGGCCGGCAGGTCACCGTCGTGGTGGATCTCGACGCCGCGACGGATGTCGAGATGCTGCAGAATCGCCCTCACGGCCGGGTGTTGGATCTCTTCGACCGCATTCACGTTTTCGATCTTTGAATATACGATGCGGTACCGGTGGTCGTGAAATGGCGGCAGGTAGCGCACCGTGAGATAACAGTAGCGATTGATCGATGCCGCCAAAACGGCGCCGCCATGCACCCGCGACCATGCCGGGTAGTCGGTGCCACCGCCGAAAAACGAAATGCGAAATGGAGTGCGGCTGATGATCATGGCGGTCGTCGGCTGCTCCCGGGTTGGCTGATGATTCGGTCCGCAGTCGGACCCACCCGTGCCGCAGGTCGCCGCGTTCCCCCCCGCAGAGTAACGCCAGACCCGGCGCGCGTCAATGCGGCCTCGGTCTCACGTTACGGGGTAGCTCTCACTGAAACCCTGGTCTCACTCAATCCCGAAGTCGCGGGAACCGGGCATGGCCAACCCGGCCAGCATCGCCGCGCCCTCAGTGGTCGAGCGGAGATTCCCGGTTGTGGCGCAGTTTCCAGGGCCGAAAGAAGCTGTCGAACCAGCCGCCCTTCTTCGCCTGCAGCAACGATGCGTCTTTGGCGTTGGTCGCCGCGTCGGGCTGCCACGGGATCACGGGCACCGGAGGTGCTTCGAGCAACAGACGCGTCTTGATCTCCTGCTGATGCCGCATGCGCTGCATCTCGATCTGCACCTCGAGGCGAACGACTTTGTTCTCGAGTGAGTCGATCTTTCGATACAGGTTTTTCAAGAGCGTCTGGTTGGCGGCCAGAACCTGCACCAGGTCGATCGCCGGTTGGGGATCGGCCTCGCGGTCGTCGGTCGCATCGCAGACGGTGGCCGTGGCGTGCGCGCCCGCACCTGCGCCGCTGTCTGCGGCCGACGCTGGCGAACCTGCCGCGTCGCCGGTGTCGGCATAGGTGGGCGATTCCATGTTTTGGGTCGTATCGTGTTGCTCCATAAGCGTGCTGCTCCTCGCCGTCGATTCCGTGCGGCATGCCCGGATTTGAAGTCCGCGCTTCCCGATCGTGATCGCGATTGCTGCCATCTACTATCGGCACGATGGTCGTTGCACACAACGGTTCCGCGTTCTTGGCCTTTTTGCGCGGTTCAGGGCCACCGTGCGAGACCGAAATATTCGCCGTATCACTCCTTGACTGTTGATCTGTGCCAAAACGCCGTGGTAAGGTCGATACCATGGACAGAATCATCGTTCCGGTCATCATCCTGCTCGTCCTTGGCGGGGCATTCTTCTACCTGCAGCAATCGACCGGCCCCGGGCGGACCGGCCCGACGACCCCGACGTCGTCTGGTTCCGGCAGCACTGCCAAAGAGCCGCCGATTCCCCCCGGTGAAGTCCTCGACCGCGCCGATGCCGCCATTGCGGCAGGGCAATACTTCGATGGGCTGCGCATCCTCTCGGGGCGCGAGCAAGACGCCGACCCGCGCACGAACGCGTTGTTCGGCTATATCCATGTTGGTCTGGGCAACTACGATGCGGCGATGGCCGCCTTCGAACGGGCGTGTCGCGATGGTTATCCCGAGTACATTTTCGCCCTGGGCCATGTGTCGCTGACAGCGGGCCGCTTCCGCAAGGCCTACGACATCTTCAAGGTTCTTGCGACCCAGGCCCCTCCCGGCCTGTTCCGCAACAAGGCACTGTTGTATCTGGGCCGCAGCGCCGAGGCGATCAACGAGTCGGCCATCGCGCGCGACGCGTATCTCAAGCTCATTGCCGCCGATCCCTCGTACGAAGAAGGGTTTGTGCAGTTGTTCAAGATCATGCGGCTCGATGGCAGCGACGCCGGCCTCGACAAATTGCGGGCCGCCGGCGATACCCGCCATGCCAAGAGCTTCAATTACCATTTTTGGCTCGCCCAGTTGCTGTTCGATCGCGGCAAGATGCCCGAGGCCCTCGCCGAGTTCAAAAAATGCACCGAGCTCAACGCCAAGAACTCGACACCGTTCTTCTACATCTACCGGATCATGCGTCGCGAGAAGCAGATCGACGCGGCCCTCGCCGACCTCGAGAAGTATTACCGTGATAACACCTGTTTGCCCTACGTCTATTTTCACGCAGCGAAAGATGCCAAGGCGACCAACCGCCTCGACCTCGCCTTCAAGCTGTTTCGCACTGCGGTGTTGCTCGATCGCGCCCTTTTGGGCGAAGACGACCGCGGCACGTTCGATGCGATCAAGCAGCACGTGACCACCAAGGGCTCGGCCCAAGAGAAGATGTGGTGGCCGGCGTTCGAAGCGTTCATCAATAGCGAGTTTGCCAAGGCCCGCGATGCCAACAAGATCGCCATGGTGCAACTCAAAGACGAGCTGCTGATCAAAGACGCCCGGCGTCTCGAGCGGCAGGTCGACGAGATTCTCGCCGGGCAAGACGCCTATTCGCGGTATGCCGCGGCCCAGATGCTCGAACAGCAGGCCCGGTTTGCGGCCTTGCGGGCCCGCCTCAACAGCGTGCCCGGCAAGAGTGATTCGGCCACCGACGCAGTGAAGCGCGAGGCGCTGGCGAATCCGCGCGACGCAAAGTTGCAGTACCGCACGGCGCTCGAACTGGCGCGTCTTGGCGATTCGTCAGGCGCCAAAGACTTTTTGCGGCAGGCGATCTCGAGCAACCCGAGTGTGCCCGAGTTTTATTACAGCCTGGCCCGCCTCACCTGGAGCGAAGGCGACGCCCGCCAGGCCCAGGAACATCTCAAACAGGCGCTGCGGCTCAGCCCGAACAACACCCAGGTGTTGTCGCTGCTCGGCGCCGTCGAACTCAATGCCGGCAACCTGCGCGATGCCGAAGAACACGCGCAGACCGCCCTCGATGCGAACCCCAACAACACCGATGCGCACATGGTCCTGGCGCGTTGCTACATGCAGCAAGAAAAGCGCGACGAGGCCCGCGAAATTCTCAAGAACGGGCTGGCGGTCGCCCATGATCCGACGGTGACGGCCTCGCTCGAAGCGCTGCTGGCGCAGGTTTCTCGCTAGATAGCGTCGGTTTCTCGCCCTTTCGGTTCGGGGCAGGTGTCAGTCCCAGATCAAATCGTAGGCAAACGATTTGCCGTCTTTTGTGCTGTGCCATTGGCCCTTCGGCGGGAACGTTCCGTGTCGCTCGGTGGTGTTCGCGTCGAGGCATCGACGAGGTTCGTCGTGGTCACTCCTCGCCCTTGACCCGGTCCCAGACGGCGTCGAGTTCTTCGATTGGCTGCCCTTGCATGCCGCCACGGGTGGCGAAGTGGTCCTCGACTTTGGCGAAGCGGCCGATGAACTTGTCGTTGGTGCCGCGCAGCGCGGCGTCAGGGTCGATGCCGTGCATGCGGGCCACGTTCACCAGCGAGAACAGCAGGTCGCCCAGTTCGTGGGTCATCTGTGTTTGATCGCGACTGTCGGCAGCCGCGGCGAGTTCTCGTGATTCTTCGGTGATCTTGTCGATCGCGGCCCGCGCATTCGGGAAATCGAAGCCGACCGTCGCCGCTTCGTCCTGAATGGTCTTGGCCGCCCGCAGACTCGACGTGAACCCGGCGGCCTCGCGCATCCGGTTGGCGATACGCTTGCGATCTGCCTTTTCCTGGGTCTTCAGGATCTTCCAGGCATCGACCACCTCTTCGGGGGTGCCGAGCTTTGCCGCATCGCCAAAGATGTGCGGATGCCGCGACGTCAGCTTGTCGGAGATGCCGGCCGCAACCCGGGTCATGTCGTACATCCCGCTCTCTTCGGCCATCTGCGCGTAAAACACAATCATCATCAGGAGGTCGCCCAGTTCTTCGCACACATGCAGCGCGTCGCCCTCCTCAACGGCGGCGATGACCTCGTTGGCCTCTTCGAGCAGGTTCTTCTTCATCGACTCGGCGGTCTGTTTGCGGTCCCATGGGCAGCCGTCGGGCGCCCGCAGCCTGCGGATGATCTCGACGAGACGCAATACTTCGTGTGACAGGGCTTGCGGTTCGGGCATGAATCGGCCTCCGGGGCATGGTTTGGCGCGTGGCGCGAGAGGAGTCTTCGGCGTCTGGCGTGGACGACACGATAGCACGGGCGCCCGTTTTCAACAACGACTTGTCGCGTTTTGCCGGCCCGGTGGCGTTGCGAGACTCGCTACCCCGCGGCGGCCATTGCCGCCACGATCGCGCCTGCCACCCGCTCGATCGGGCCGGTTGCCTCGAGGCGCCGATGCGCGGTCTGTTGATAGAGGTGACGGCGAGCCTGCCAGTGGCGCACCATGGCCAGGTAATCGTGCGGCTGAAAAAGGGGCCGTCGTTGCGCCTGCCCGGTGACGTCGAGGCGTCGCCACAACTCGTCGGGCGGCACCTGCAAAAAGAAACACAGTGTATGTATGCGCAGGCGTCGGCGGTTGTCGGCATGACAGACGATGCCGCCGCCGGTGGCCAGCACGATGCCGCGCTCGTTGCGGCAAAGTCGCGCCAGCTCTTGGCGCTCGATCTTGCGAAACCGCTCGGCGCCGCAATCGGCAAAAATGCGCGCCACGGTGAGGCCGCACCGTTCTTCGATATGCGCGTCGAGATCGACGAATCGACGGCCCAGCGAGGTCGCCACGCGGGCACCGACGCTCGTTTTGCCCGACCCCATGTAGCCGATCAGCGCCACGATGGCCGGGTTGCCGATCGTTGGCACCCGCTTTCGACCAGGGCTTCTCACAGGCCGCGGCGTTCGAAGACGACGCGATCGCTGCCCGATTGGCCGTCGCCCGCGCCGGCCGCGAGCTCAACGACAACCGCCGGTGCGGCCTGGGCCACACCGGCGGTAAACAGCGAACATACAAACGCAATACAAAAAACTACATGAGTGGTGGCCCGTCGCATGGTTGCACCCTCACCATGAGGTGACGAAGCAGGTCAGGAATTGCCCGGGGGGCGGACCACGAAGCGCGGCACCCAGCCGTTGTAGTATCCGGCCACCGGGTGAATCTTGCCCTCGTGCTCTGACGAGCTGTTCGACATGACCATGCCGTTGCCCAGATACACGCCGACGTGCTCGTTTGGGCTCCAGAAGACGATGTCGCCCGGCTTCATCGCCGATGCCTTCATGACCCCGCTCGCCGCCTTGCCGGTCGACGGAACCTTGGTGAAGCCAAACTCCCTGACCAGCCGTTGGGTCAGGTTGAGTGCGCCCCATTCATCCCATGTTTCAGAGACGATGCCGGCCTTGCGCAGAACGCGCGACACGAGCCAGGCGCACGATACATTGCCGCCCCCGGGCCCCTTCGCGCTCGAATAACCCTCGAAATCGCGGGCGGCTCCGACCAACTTTGAGGTTAGTTCGCCGTAAACCTGGCTCCTGTAACTGGCATACATGCCTTTCAGGTAGTCAATGCGCGACTGATCGACCCCACCGTCTTTCATGCGTTGCCAGACCCCGGCATCGACCACGACTTTCTTCTTGTCCTTGATGACGGTCTTGACCGTTTCAAAGAAACGGAACGACTTGGCAATTGCCGCAACGTCGCGCTTCTTCACGTTGTCTTTGAGCACATCGATCATGGCCGACGCGGCTCTTTCGGCCAATCGGCCATCTTCGGTTGCCGAAGCCAGCGGATCGAGCGGCGCGATGGGCTCGCTGGCGATCGCATTGAACGTGCTCAACGGCGTCGTTACGGTAATGACGGACTCCGGGGCAGTGTCGAACGGATTGCTTTGTGCCCACGCCGGAACTGTGAAGAAAACGAGTGCTGCGACGAGGCAAGTCAGCTTGCGCACAATGGCACCTCCATGCAGAAAAGTGATCAACGACAATTATACCAAGACTGACCGGGGGTGGTTTGCTTACCCCGCAGGTTTTCACTGAGAAAAACATGCCCCGGTGGCCAGCGGCCACCGGGGCATGTGTCAGAACGTGTCTGTTGGATCAGCGCAACGGAATCCCAACGCCGGCGCCCAGGCCGCCACCGTTGACCGGAGCCGGACCCTGGCTGCCGATCGGCCGCTCACTCGGACCGGGCATCGGGATCGAGCCACCCTGGTAGCCGCCATTGTTGTAGCCACCATTGAAGCTGCCATTGTTCGGATAGTAGGTGCCACCGTTGTACCCGCCCGGATTCGGCAGGCTCGGGATGTTCCCACCGGTCACCGACTGGATCACGGAAATCAACTGCACGAGGCGCATGTTGACATTGTCGAGGTCGCGCATGACCAGGTAGAACTTGATCTTGCCCAGACGATCGAGAATCTCGTTGATCAGCGGGGTGTAGGCCGGGTCGATGGTCGTGCGCTTCAGCGCCGACTGGGCGTTGTTGATGTGCCCAATGGCCAGCACGTTGTCGATGTAATCAGACCGCAGAGAGGCCTGGCACATCTGCAGGTCGTTGGCGACCATCGCCAGCAAAGTGATGACTACTTTGTCATTGGCATCGACTTTATATGCGTTGATGTCGAAGGCCAACGCGGGCATCGTCATTGTCGCAACCAACAGGGCAACCAGCAGGGCACGCTTCATGATCGCTTCCTCCTGTATTCAATCAACGAAAAGGTTCGAGATTATGTTAGAATCGTAACACAATTTTGGCGGTACCCACAAGGGAATAACGAAAATAGCATGGTTGATAGGTCTTGTGCAGCCTCTGGTCGACGCGAGTGCCCCCGTTCGGGGCGCATTCGGGTGTCGCTGGTCGCGTTGGTCCTCTTGGTTCTCGGCGTCTCGTTGGTCCTCTCGGGAACGCGCTCGCTGCGGCGTTCTTTCGATGGATTCGTGTTGCACAAGGTCGAGAACACGGGGCTGCTGAACAGCTACGTACTGTATCTGGTCGACCAACCCGATCAATCCACGGTTGCCGTGCCAGCCGGTGTCATCAATGTTCTGGCCACCGCCCGCATGGTCGGCGTCGGCAACATGGTGTATGCCGATGCCCAGGTCGGCATCAAGGTGCGCAAAGACCCCGATTCCCCCTGGATCTGGCTCGAATCCGAACGGTATCTCGATCTGGGCGTGCGCTGGATCCTGATGGGTCTCTTCTGGGCGGTCCTGTCGCTCATCGTCGCCCGCCAGGCGACCGCACCCACCGAATCGCCCGAACTCTCGGCTCTGCCCGAGTAGTCGCAGTCACTGCCGCGCGTTGGGTGCGCGAAATTCCACCACTGTGCAATTCGAACGCGTCTTGCTGTGCAAAATCTGCACCGAAATTGGCGGCCATGGTCTCAACAATTGAACACCTGCACTTCGGGCGCTGGTGCGGTATCGCCGCGCTTTGACTCACAATGTAATGCATCAATACCCCGTATTGATCATGGTTTCACCAGCCCATGTGCGTGTACCGCCCGCCCTCTCTCACGTTGCCACGTCCAAGGTGGCACGATCCTTGCTTGATCGAACGCCGGGAGAGTGTTTTATGTTGAAACCAATTGCCACACATCAAGACTACATCCTGATTCGGATCGATCCGAAAACGCAGTTGCGCATCTGGGTCAAGGTTCCGCCCAAGACCCATAAGTGATGCTTGCGACGAGGCCCTCGTCGACCGCTGCGTCGTAGTTTGATCCGGTCACTGGCCGTTTCCGAGTAGCAGTACTCGGGTTTCGTGATGCCCGCGCCCCGCAAAGGCGCGGGTTTCGCATTTAACAACCGTTCGGCAACCCGGTCCCGATTTTCTGGTCTCTTCCTCCTCGAGACTGGTTCAGTGACAACGTTGAGTTTGTGGGCGAACCGCACCCCCGGCGGGCTCGGATGTTCCGCCCTGCCTGCCCCCCCCAAAAAAAAAAAGAACCTGATCGTCACAGCCTGCCAGTGAGAACGCCGTACGCCGCGCCCGGCGCGATCACCCGTCTGCGCAAAAAACCGCACCCCGCGGTGTCGCGGGGTGCGTGAAAATCAACAGAGGACTCGCTTTCGCGGCTCGAACCGGCGTGGCAGGCTCCCTTCGGTGGCGACGGTCGCGCCGCGCGGGCCGCGGCCGGTGGCCGTCTCGTTGGCCCGAGGGCCTCAGCGGGTCAAAAATCGCATCGGGTTGACCGTGCGACCGCCGCTGATCACCTCGAAATGAAGGTGCGGGCCGGTGGTCACGCCGGTGTTGCCGACGAACCCGATGATGTTGCGCCGGGTCACGCGCTGCCCGGGCACCGCCAGCGACTGGGAGCAATGGGCGTACACCGTCTGCAGCCCGCCACCGTGATCGACCGTAATGGTGATGCCATAACCGTTGCGCCAGCCGGCGCTCACGACCACGCCGTCGGCCGCCGGGCGAATCGGTGTGCCCCGGCGGGCCGCAATGTCGATGCCCGAGTGCATGCGGGTGCGCGACCGCGGTGACAGCTTGCGGAAACCGTAAAATGAGTTGATCAGGCCACCAACCGGCATCTGCAGCAATGAACCGCCCTCGAACTTCTCGACGACGACCTTCTGCTTCAACAGGGCCTGCAATATCTCTTCACGGGCAGGAACGGGCTTCTCGCCGGGTTTCAACGGCCGCACCTCGCCCAATCCCTGAATAGGACTGAGGGTGCGCATCGTGGTCTCGGTCACCGAATTGATCGTGAGCCGACGCCCTGGCACACGAATGGCGTACGCCTGCACCGAACCGGGTTCCGAAATCGTTGGTTCGAGGACCTTGAAGAACCGATCGGCCGATTTCGCGGGTGCGGCCACGGGTTCGGCGGTGCGCGTTTCGTTGACCGCCCCACCCCGCACCCAGCCCTTGACCGGATTCAAGCCGGCCATGACCCCGGCCGGCCACACGCTCATGCCAAGAGCGAGCGCCAACACAAACAAGCGAATACTGTGTCGCTGCATTCTGCGATTCCACCGAGGCATTGCCACCGTGCCGGCCCATTGGCCGCTTCGGAAGCCCCGGCTTCCTCCTTCCAAGAGTATCGAGGGACCGACTGGCTCGGGGTCTGGAAGGTCCTAGCACCCCCGGGTCAATCGCCAGAGACCGAAAATGGTGTGTGTGTGGTGTCGGCTCGCGCCGACCAACCGGTCCCTCGCGACCTCGACCGAAGTCGAAGTGGGCTAATTGTACCCGGCCCTGCCCCGATCGTCAAGAACACGATTTTGCACTGCAGCAAAACCGGATGCGTGCCGCCGGCAGTCTACGCCGTGGGTTTGCGGGCCACCGCAATCAACGACGCGCCACGCCACGGCAAGACGCGGTCGATCGAGCGGAACAACCACACGAAGCTGTCGTAGATCTTCAATTGCACCTTGCCGAAGTGCTCGCGTTGCAGAATGTGCCCGTTGAACCACCAACCCGGCGTCGCCGCCCGGTTGAAGTCGAACAGTTCGTCGATCTCGAGGCCGGCGCCCCGGATGAGCTCGCTGAACTGCGGTTGCGTGTAGCGGCGGCAATGCCCCAGGACGCGGTCGAGCGACCCATACAACTGGGGACCCTGCGGCACGAGCAACACCGCCCGTCCGCCAGGCCGGACGGCCGTCGCCAGGTTGCGCATGGCGGTCGCATCATCCTCGACGTGTTCGAGCACGTTGAGGCAGACAACCGTATCGAACCGTTCGCCCAGAGCGGCGAAGTCGGCAGCCTGGGTGACATCGACGCGCGCCACTGAAACACAGGGGTTC
>CAZADH010000226.1:0-10359 GCA_964483805.1 uncultured bacterium | reverse complement strand
GTCCAAATCTTGGTCGTGATCCCGGGTGACGTGCCGCGATAGATGATGAGTGCAGGGTAGATATAGCTGTTCATCTCTGCCCACACGCCAGCCGCTCCGTTGGCCGCCTCGGCTCGATAGGTTCCGAGTGAAAAGTAGGCATGCCAAGACGCCGCCTCTGCCGGAGGGGCTATGATGTCGGCAACCTGACCGGACCCGTCAGCATAACTACCGTGGAACAGATCCAGCCCGGCCGGGTCTGGTCGGTATACGATGGCTGTGTGATACTCGTTGGCTGGGCCGAACAGGCATTCGGTCGTGGTGTAGCCGCCTGAATACTGCATATTTACAAGGTGCACACGCGCACCAACACCGCCCAGTGGTAGCGGCACCGCCTCTTGCGTGGTGTAGCAATATTGCAGTATCGGGTTCCCGCCGTCGTCGGTCATTCTACCGATGCTGTCAAACCACTCGTAAGGTGTGACCAATGGTCGCGGTATTGTGTTCCATGTCGTGCCGAAATCGAGAGATACTTTCCACTCTCCGGCACCGTCCAGGTTGAACCCAAAGACAGTGCTCGGTACGGGCGGACTGGCTGTGTTCTGATAGGCGAACGCGAAGGCCCCGTACGGAGAGACGGGTGTTCCTGTCAGTGTTTCCGCGCTGTCGTAATACGTTTTTTGGTCAACATAATGACGGAGTTTGAATCGCGGAGAACCCGTAGTTGCCGACAAAACAAACGTCACTCCGCCATACGGCGACGACCGAGCCGAAACTGGTAGCCATGGCCCAAGATCGTCTTCTTCGGCCATTTCTCGTGGTGCCTGGTCGATGAACCCGATAACCACTCGCTCCCCCGGAGAACGCGAATAAATCAGACACTGGTCTCCGACCTCGAACGCGTAGGCCGGCTGATCTTCCCCCATGTATTCAACCGGCAACGTCCTGGCGCGCCCGTCCCTGCATTCAACTGACAATGTTGCTGCGCTGACAACTTGCAGCACTCGACCTTTTTCATAGGTGTAGTGCTTTGTATTTCGTTCAAGGATATACCGCAAGAACACGTTGTTGATCCTCTGCGTCCCCCATGTTTTGAGGCGCATCGGCCACCTGGTCGGATAGCCGCCGGCCTTCTTGAGGAACGTGCGCGACTGCTCACCGACCGAGACGAATGTTACGTCCTCTCCGGCCGTGAACGTGTCAGCCGTCGCCGCCCAACATCGGTGCTGCCGGCCGTTGAAGCGCACATTTCCAGAATATGTAGGAGAAAACGACACGATCTGGCCGACCCTGTTTGGCGGCTCCTGCTGGATCCTGAATGTTGGGTCGTATCGTCTCATGGCAGCCAGAACACCTCGGGCGACACGGCCAGGTCACCGGCCGTGGTTGCCCCAGCCGGGACCCGGATCCTCGCTTGAATCGTTGTCGATGCAGCGGGCACCGGGGACGTGAACGACAAAACGTTGTCGGCAACCGAGGGGTCGCCACCAATCGCCTTCCAGGTAACCCCGTCGAGACTGACCTCGATCCACTTCTCGGTGACCGCTTCCTGGCCGTTGCCGTTGGTGTCACCCGCGACTACCCGGGAGGCTGTCAGGATGGCCAGGAACACGTCAGTCGACGACTCGGTGCCGTCGTTGGTGACGGTGATGTCGTCGAGATCCTGCAGACCCTCGCCGAGATCGCCGAGGAAGATCGTGCCAACGTCAATTGAGTAGGCTTTGCTCACACGGCCACCCCGCGATACTCGGCCCAGCCGCCGGCATCCGTCGAGTAGGACCAGGTCGATATACCTTCGACCAGGATCTCGTCGATTTCCGTTCCGTCGGTGCGGGCGAAGTCCTGGAGAACGTCGCCGGACCGGATGAACGGGTGCAGGACCGTGCCCCAATACATACGTTGTAGGCGAGCGTCGGCCATCGAATTGGAGCCCTTGTCAGTCAGGCCGGGCGTGTCGCTGATGTAGGGCGAATAGATCGCTGACCCCTCGATGATGCCGTTTGTGGATTGGTCTGCCGTGTCGTCAACGGTCACGGTCGAGCCGTTCCCACCTTGCACGGTCACCCGGTTGTAGTGCTCACGGCTGCTGTCGACCGGCTGCTGTTTCCACTGTGCCGAGAGCGGCACCGCCCACCCAAGGCGGCGCAGCTGGGCATACTCGACGGTCTTGATCACCAGCCGACCGGATGCCGACAGGTGGACCATGGCCCGTCCATAGACCCCGGCCAGTGCCTTGAACAGAGCGATGCGCGAACTGTGGTTGATGGCGACGTCGGTGAGAGTCACGTCACGGATCTGCACGTCGACGTCGAGACCGGCATACTGCGCCTCGAGGGCGATCAGGTCGGACGCCAGGCCGGTCCAGGTCGTGGTCGTTGGCGGGGCCTTGAGCGCAAAGTATGACGCGTCGTAGGCCTCGACGCTGGTTGATTGCGACTCGGCACCCTCGGCCTCGCTCACGATCGTGATCTGACCGCTGAACAGCCGGACCGTATAGGTCTGGTCACCGACCACGATCGTCTCATCGATGACGACCTCGGCGAACTTGGCCAGCCAGGTCAGGCTGGCACCGATGAACACGATCGACGCCCGGGCCGCCACGAAATCGCCGTCAGAGGCCCCGCTGACCCGCTCGACATAGGCTGTTCGGTCGACGCCGTCGATGTAGACGGTCAGCGAGATGTCGAGGTAGGCGTCGGTGGTCTGGTTGAGCGCGGCAACGGTCGCGGCGTTGATCAGCAGGCCGTCGCCGATGACGCGGCTCTGGGCGTAGCCGAACATCGACCCGCCGAATACCGCGTTTCCCCATTCCCCTCCGCTCTGGCTCATAGAATCTGCCGCACCACCCAGAACCTGATCGAGAGGTTCATGCGCGTCGTACGCGAGGCCTCGCTCGGACGTGCGTCGAAGATCGCCTCGTAGACGTTGTAACCGTCGCACAGGATGCAGGACGATACCCGGGAATCCATGTCAACGACGGCGTCGGATGCTGTCCGATCGACCTCGCTGAGGTATGACGTCTCGGCCGTGCTGATCGATTTGCTCGATGTCTGATGGATGACGTGCCCGTCGAGCGCCGTACGCGACGAATGCGGCCGGGTTGCGTTGAGGTTCCATCCCGCAGGCCGTGGCAATACAACGTGCATCGCTCCGTTGGCGTCGCTGGCAAACAGACTGATCACATCACACCCCCGCTACGATGGTGTCTTCGACCTCGGCGTCGGTCATAGCCCGGTTCAGCACTTCCTTGGCCAGGGCCCCGACCGCGTCGTCCTTGCCGTCGACTGTGATGTTGACCTTGATTTCCTTCTTCAGGTTTGCCGGGTCGGCCAACTTCTCCATGGCTTTGACGAGCCGTTCCTGGGCCTCTACCTGTTGATCGAGAAGCTTCTTTGTTTCCATGGCTCTACTTGAGGCGCTTGTGTATGGGTCTTCCTTCAGTGCGTCGAGATACTCTTTCCCGAGAGACTCTACTGCCTTGAAGGAATCCTGAAGCGTTGCCGGAAGATCGGACAATTTGTCCTTGAACGCTGCGGCAGCATTCGCCAATTTCTCGCCGACGGTTCCGGCCGCAGATCCGGTTCTATCAAGAGCATCTTTGGCATCTTCCTGCTGTCGATTGAAGGCCACCGTCTGCTGCTTGATTCCCGCCTCGTAATCTCGCAACCGGTCTTCCTCTTGCCGCTTGTATCTTTTTGCGGCCTCTTCCTGCTGCATCTCGAAGTTCTTGAGAAGTTGTTCCTTGTTGGCGGCGTTTTTTGTCGCCTCTTTGAATGCGGCGAGATCCCACTCCTGCCGACGTTTGAACGCATCGCCCTCGTCTTCGAGCTGCCGTTTAAGGTCGGTTTTCTTCATGTCGGCAGCGGCTTCGAACGCCGCTTTTGCGTCTTCCTGTTCCCGTTTGTATGCCTTTGCGGCTGCTTCCTCACGCTCTTTGAAGCCGGCCTTCTCCTTGTCGATTCTCTCCTTGAACGCGTCAGAGAACCCCTGCTGCTTCTTCTTGAACTCTTCCAGTTCTTCCTTCTGGCCGGCTTTGAATTGTTCGACGAGTTGCTTCTGGTTTTTTTCGTTGCTCGTCGCTTCCTCGAACGCCTTAAGCAATGCTTGTTGCTGTGCTTTGAAGGAATCCTCCGCCGCCGTCCCGAGATCCTTGTAATCTCGTTGCAGTTCCTTCAGTGCGCTTGAGAACCCACCAGACGTAACTGCCGACTGCAGCTTAGAGAAGTCCAGCTTCGATAGGTCGAAGTCAACCGAGATATCTGTGGTAAGCACTTTCATGGCGGCTTCCATCTGCCGCTTGATTTCCGGCATGGCGTCAGCAGCTTTCTTCACAACAGGGTCATACGTTATATTGCTGATCGACTCATTGATCTGCCCATGCATCTTGTCGATGTCACTGAGATTGATCTTCCATCCATCAGCCTTCTGGTTGGCGTTGTCGAACATCCCGGCAACAGCTTCTTGTGTGCCCTTGAAGAAGTCGGCCGCATTGTTTCCCGCGGATTCGGCTGCGTTGGCGAACTCCTCGAGGTTCTTCCGAGCCGCCTCGATCTGAGTCGTATCGATCCCGATGAACTCGGCGAGATTCGGGTTGTTGATCGCCAGTGCTTCGATGACACCGAGGGCCGAACTGACACCGTCCGTGACCTGTTTCACCAGCATTCCGACCAACTGGGCGGTTGCCTCGGCGATCTGGCCGAACAAAGTAGTGACATCGGAGAACAAGGTGGTCGCCCAGTTGCCGAAATTCAGACCCTGGAACGTCTCAATGATCTTGTTCCACGTCTCCGCGAACGACTTGTAAACATCAAACAGCATGTCAGTGACGCTCGTGAAGAACTCTTTTGCCGTTGTGTGTGAACCCGAGAACATGTCCGCAATCGTCTTGCCGACGTCAGGCATCGTTCCGACGAACGCCTTTGCAAAGGCCTCGACGGTCTGTACTGCGACCTCCCCCCATTCCGTAATTGCTGACGGGTCGAACTCTTGAACGAACTTCAGGGCTCCATCCGCCAGTTCGCCGAACAACTGACCGAGGGCCGGGATGTCGTTGAGGGCTTTTCCGATCTTCAGGAGGAACTCGTCCCAGGTGTTCTTCAGGCTCTCGAACGAGTCGTTGATGTTCTGTCCTGAATCACCGAACCTGCTCAACCCTTCGCGCATTTTCTCGACGATCGACGAAACCTCATCGCCTTTGTTGACGATGATCCCCATTTCTTTCAGGGCCGCGAACTTGCCTTTTGCCATCGCATTCGTGATCGATTCGGCAACCGAGTCGAACTCCTGACCCGTCGATTCAGACCACTTCTTTGCGTAGGTCAAGGCCGTTTCCATCTCGGGTCCCGACATGCCGCTTGCCAGAGTCTTCGATGCAACCCGCATGGTGTCGCCCATCGACAGCGTGTTGTCGCTGATCTTCTGGATCATCCGGACGATCTGGTCGCCACTCTGGCCATAAGATGCGGCCAGGTTGTCGAGCTGGGTCTTCTGCTCAGAATATTCGCCGCCCGCGGCAATGAACTCGCCAACGGACTTTGCCGCCTCAAAGGCTTTCTCGCCGATTGTTACGATGGCGTCAGCAGCACCGCCGACGACCTTCGACGCAAGTTCCCAGCCCTGGTTCAGGCCAGTGACCACGTCAGACCAACCCGTGACTCCATCCTTTGATTTGTTGGCGGCGTCGAGGATCTTCTGAAACGCGTCAACTGCCTGGTCGGGCTGGGCCTCGATCAGGACTTTGAAAGCGCCGGCAACGTCGGACATGACATTCTCCCGTCATATTGGCAAACGGTTCTTCATCCGCCACTGCACGTAACTGAGCCAGCCGCAAAATTCGGCCTCGGTCATGTCAGCAATACAACGTGCATCAGACAACGGAATCCGCGACTGATCGGACACCAGAAAGACCTGGAGGACCTCGGGGCTATCCTCCAGGTCTTCGGGAATCAACGAGGGTTTGTGGGGTCACCGCCGTTCAAGATTGCCGCAGCCAATCGCGAGACTTCACGGGCACTGCGTTCGAGCAACACGTCGAGGTCTCCGGGCTCAAACTTCGGTTCGATGCAGCATCGGATGACGAGGGCCGCCTCGATCCGTTCGTTGTCCAGCTCGGGCTTGCCGTCCGACCCGGGGATCGTCGCCTTCCGTCGGGCGGCCGACTTGTCGGACAGGGTCGCCGGGCGGTACTTGATGTCACCGTTCCAGATGTCCGAGTGGAACACCCTGGGCTCGGTATCGACAAGACTCAGAAACTGCTCACGCGTGATGGTCGCCATGGTTACGCTGCCCTCCGCAGTTCGATCTGGCCGTCGATCGCGAACTGAATGCCGTTCTTGCTGGTCGCGCCCTGCGAGTTCTGCTCACTCAGGTTCGTGAACTGGCACTGGAACTCGTAGTATTCGCTGGTGTTGTTGCGGTCTGGGTAGAGCTTCATGTAACCGAAGCCCTTCATGAACAGATCGAACAGCTTGGCATCGCCGGCCACGCGGTAGCGGTTGAACGATCCGGTTCCCTTCACCTTGCCGGGTGTCGCCAGCTGGGTCGAGATGTCACCCTGCGCCGGGGCTTCGGAGGTGGCACGTGACAGCGCCATGCTCCAGTCGGTGCTGAATGCGTAGTCTTCCAGCGCACCGGCCTGCGAGTAGAACGACGCGTAAACGTTGCGGGCCACGCCGCCGGTGTGGCACTTCAGGAGCGCGGAGCGCAGCAGGATGCCGCCCTCCATCGGGAACTCGTCATACGCCGGCATGTCGGAGCGTTCCTGCAGGAGGTTTCCCAGGCCGTCGTAGTAGACGATTTCGGAATCGAGAACGACAGCCGCCGCACTCGACGACAGTTTGACCGCGGCGATGATCAGCTTGTCGGTGCCGACGAGCGGGAGCTGGCCGGCCGAAGTGCCCCAGGTGTTGAGGAACGTGCCGTCAGTAGCGTCTGTGCCGGTGACTGCCGAGATGGCCCCGGTCGCCAGGTCGAGAACGATCAGGTTCCACTTCGCCACGGCACCAGCCGGACGGGTCACGGTGACGCTGGCGTCGATCGCCGCGGTGCAGAGCGACCCATTGTCCTTGTAATAACTGATCGCGGCCGTGGTCTGCACCTCGTTGTTGGACGCGGTCGGTCGCACGGTGGCTTCGCCGACAACACCCTGCAACCGCAGCGTGAAGCCCTTGCCCTTGTTCCAATGCGTCAGGGTCGGGTGACCCACGAAGCGGTCGGTGTAGGTCGTTCCCTGGATGGTCTTCGACGCCGATGCGGTGAGCGCAACGTTGGTCACCTGAGCGCCGTCGTTCAGCGGCAGCTTGATCTGCCCCCAGTCCCCATGAACAATCTGTGACATTGTGATATCCGCCTTTCGTCAGGTGTAGCGCTCACGGAACGAGTAGTCCCATGTTGCGCGGAATTGTGGGAAGTAGATCTCGGTGTTGATGGTCCCGGGGACGCACGTGTCGTTCGTGACCGTCTTCCAGAATTGTTCGAGGGCTTTCTCGAGGGCCGGGACGATCGCTTCGAGGGCCTCGAGGCCGGCCATCACAATCGTGTCCGCGGTCATGATCCGCGCATCTTCGATGGTCAGGATGTTTCCGTCGCCGTCGCGCATCCGCTTGTCGACGATGACCAGGCCGACCTTGATCACCCGCGTCTTAGACGAGCGGGCCGCATCGCGTTGATAGTCGCCGGGTGCCATGCAAACGATGGGCGCGAGGGTCACTGGCGGCTGGTTCGCGCTGTCCACTCCGATCAGGTATTTCAGCGTGCCGCGTTCGGTGAAGTTCTGCACCGCCAGCGTCAGCGGATTGTCAGCTTTCCAGGCGTCCACCATCGATTTCATGGCGGCGATCGGGCCGGCGTGTGTCATGGCGTCAGCCTCCGATCACGTCGCGGTGCGCGAATCCGTTGGTCAACTTGTCGGCGAACGCCACCATCATCAGTTGCTTCATGGCCGCCACGTCCTGCTCGAACACGGGCGCGAAAAGTGGGCGCTCGGGTGCCTTGAGTTGCGTCGTGTTGCGACCGAGGCCCATGCCGATCGACCAGAAGTAGCGGCGCATTTGCGGGGTGACCTGGCGCGTCATGCCGACCTGGAACGCGGTAGCCGCTTCCTGGGCCGACGACCCAATCACATTCGGGACCTTCTTCTTGCCGCCACGTGTCGATACCGTCTTCTTGCCGAAGGTCCCCTGGAGCACGCCGATCTCGCTGGTGAATTTGGTCTTGTCGACTTTGTAGACAATGGTCTTCACGAGCGCGCCGAACAATGGGAAACGCCCACCGGGGACGTTGGCGAGAATCGATCGCATGGTCTGACCGAGCGGTTCGTAGACCTGAAGAGGTGCCCAACCAAGTCGGTTTGACTGCACGGCCGAGATCAGGCGCTTGCGCAACCAGAACGAGCCCGACGAAAGAGACGACGCGACAGCTCGGGCGAAGATCTCGGGAGCCGCGCCCAGTGTCTGGGCCAGCTCGTTGTATTTGTCGAAGTCGAGCGTGACGTTCGGGAACATCACTTCACCCCACCCAGGCGAATGTCGCGCGCGATCGCCAGCACGGTCATGGCCGGATTGCTCGACGAGATCTGCGACACGGTCCACACGTCGCCGGTCGACAACTGCGTCACCGTGCCACCGCGGGCGATCTTGTTGGCGTCGACTGTGTTGATCGCAACCGTGCCGATGATCGCCTGGCCACCGCCGTCATACTGCGCCAGGTCGGCACCGATCTGGAAGATGCCCGAGGTGTTGAAGGGTTCGGCGTCGTCAGGCGTACAGGTGACAGCCTCGAACGGCGTCCCTTCATTGGACGCGATCTCGGCAACGTCTGCCTTCACCTGGTCCCAGAAACCCACGTATTGACCTCGTATGGCTGCTCGTCAGACCGGGCGCGCCACCGCCCGATTACCGGCCAGCTGGATCGGGCTGGCGCGGTTTCGCATGGAGGAGGCCGATGCGATTAGAGGTGGCCGGGTTGGCAGAGCAGGATCTTGATGGTGCTGTAGACGCCGGCAGTGGTGCTGGCCGTCACGGTTTCGAGGGCTTTCCCCACGAGGATCCCGCTGGAGACGTTACTCAACGACACCGTGCAGACCTCACTCGCGGTGATCGTCGAGTAGATGTAATCGCCCACGCCGATGCTGCCCACCGTGGAGCTGGCCGTCACACTGCCATAGACCACGCCCTTGGTGGCCACACTGACCCGCTCGTTCGCGGTCGCCGTGCCATTGAGCGCGATACCGCAGATCGCCCCACCGGCCTTCGTGGTGCCCTTCACCACAATGTCCCCGGCCGTCGGGGAAGTGGTCGCCCAGGTGAGGGTGACGACGTCGCCGTTGCTGATGTAGGCACCGTTCGCGGCCATCAGACCGGCGCACAGCGCGATGACGAAGAAGATGGCCAGAACAGCGATATTCTTGAAATTCTTCAACATGATGTATTGCTCTCCTTGTCTGTTCGAAAGCCGACCCGGACGTCATGCCGGGCCGGCTCGATTCACGATTACGCGCCGGCGTTGGTCAGCAGGCCGAGATAGTCGAGGACGCCCGCGCCCACGTCGAGGCGGACCTTGTAGACGCGACCGTCGGCGTCGGTCTGGTCGACCTCTTCCATGTAGGGCTCTTCGACGCCGTCGAGGAACGAAACCTCGAGGGTGTCCGCCTGGTTCGGATCAGCGGACAGGTAGCGCCGGGTGGCGCTGTTCAGGTCGAGGAACGCCGAGGCAACAACCTCGATGTTCTGACTGTAGATCGGGTTGCGCGACTGGCCGTATGTGGCCTCGGGGCGGACCGGATCGTAGCAGATCGACTCGGCGGCCATCTTCAGCGCCCAGGGAACGATCAGCAGGCGCGGGATGACGCCGGCCGGAGTCGAGGCACCCTCACCGCCGCGGCCGTGCTGGGTCGCCATGGCGATGATGTCCTTGCTCAGGTTGTCGATCGACAGCGCGGCACCGGTCGTGATGTTGTGATGGTCGGCATGGAACAGGGCCTTGCCGTCCGACATCGTTTCGGTCGTGCCACCAGTGAGCAGGGCGAACGCGGCACGCTCGATCGTGCGGGTGGCGCTGACGCCGAGCAGGCGAGGCACCCGGCTGAAGGCCTGGGCGTTGTCGTCGATGATGGCGACACGGGAGATCGTGAAGCGCAGACCCTTCGAGGTCAGCTTGTAGGTCTCCTTGCCATCCTTGAGGATCGCCTCGGTGTAGTCGCCGGACTCGTCGATCAACTGGAGATCCTGCGCGCCGAACAGGGAAATCCGGTTGATGTTCTTGAAGTCGGGGGCGCTGCCCACCGAGCAGAACCGACGCCACTGACGCGGGCCCTCTTCGAAGCCGCGCGAGAGCGACTTGTTGCTGGCGTCGAGCACGATGCTGGTGAAGTCGTCGCTGGTG
>CAZADH010000225.1:0-10376 GCA_964483805.1 uncultured bacterium | reverse complement strand
CCTTCCAGATCGGCCGCATCGCGCACGGCATGGAGCAAGAAAATGTCAATACACGGCCGCCCGAGCACCGTCAACGCGTCATTGAGTGCCTTTTCCATGGCTTCCGCCGTCGCGGCCGCCGACTTGCTGGCCACGACGACCGGCTCGGCCGACGACCACCGCCGCAGAGCCAGGGCCACCTGCGGCAAGGAGCCATACATTTCGGCCGTATCGATGAAGCGCACGCCGGCAGACAACGCCGCCTCGATCACCGCCGCCCCTGTCTCGACCGGCAATCCCGCCTGCAAGGGACTCATGGTCAGGGTGCCAAAACCAAGACGGGTAATCTCGATGCCGGTGTTGCCGAGAACGACTTTCTTCATGACATGACCCCAGAATTACATTGTATTTCGTTCGGCGGTTGCCGGAGGATGATGCGGCGCACTCATCCGGTCCTCAAGCTTTGGTCTCCGGTGTCGGGGTCGGCGTCGGCGCGGGTGCCGTCGGTGTCGCCGGCGCAGCGCCGGCCGGAGCGGTCGCGGACGGCACTGCGGCCCCCGCCGGAGCCGCGGGCACCGGGGCTGCGACCTTCGGCAACTTGCCCTTCTTCCAGAGTTGCGTCATGTACTCGACCCAGGGCATCTTCAATTCGGTGGCATCGGCAACCACCTTGTCGATCGCGTACTCAGCCCGATGAAAAGCGATGGCGAGGCGGGCCGGGTCGAACTCGATCACGGCATACGACGCCCGCGGGTCTTCGTCGAGCGGGGCGCCGACACTGCCCGGGTTGATCAACTTCAAGCCCAGCTCGTTCTCGCGAAAGAACGGCCGATGCACGTGCCCGCACCCAACCACCATGGCCGCCGTACCGCCGACGAGCCCGGGCAGTTCATCGGCCTGCGTCGCCGGTTGAATACCGGTTTCAGGGTTCCCGAACGAGCCATGGAACAGGCACGCCTCGCGCGACTCGAAGCCGAACTTGAGCACGAGCGACCACGCCCGCATCTTCTCGAGCCCTGCTTCACCAAGGCGCTCGACCGTCCAGGCCAGGTTGTCGGTCTGCTCGGGGGCCGCCGCAAACGGCTCGGCGGTCAGCGATTGGCCGAGGTGCCACGGCGTGTCGAGCACGTAGCCGTCGGTGTTGCCCAACACGCAGCGCAACGGAATCGGGCTGGCCGCCAGCATCTCGAGACACTCGAGCGGGCGCGGCCCGTACCCGACAACGTCGCCCAACATCCAGATCTCGTCGATGCCCTCACGGGCGATGCGGGCCAGCACAGCCTCGAGAGCCAGCACGTTGGCATGAATGTCGGCGATCAGGGCGATCTTCTTACTCATACGGTTCCTTCGTTTCGAACTGACTTATCAAGAGTGTGACGGGTACATCAAAGCGGCGCCCGCATAACCCAGGCGCACGCCTGCCCCCCAACCCCATGTCGGCACAATGCGACGATTCGTTCACCGTTCATGCACACGAGAACCGGATCGCAAGCACGCATCATGCCGGGCGACGGACTCATTCATGAGACGCCAGTTGGTCGAGGCGGGTTCGCAGTTTCGCCGACACGGTGAACCACACGAGGTCGCCCGCCGGCCAGGCCCGCCCGGCGGGCAATGCAAACCGGTCGCGCAACACCCGATCGAGGGCCGAACGCAACGGGGCGCCTGCGGTCGCGGTCGCCGGCTGCAGCAGCGCGAGCCGATCGGCCGGCGCCGACGCGAGGGCCGCGCGCAGGTCAATCCCCGCCGATGTTGATGCAGGTGCACCAGTGTCTGCGGCTGTTTGCGGTTGTTGCCCGGGAACCGCCAGCGCCAGCACTTCGTCGTACAAGCGGTCCATTTCGGAAACCCCGACCGCAATACGATCGATGGCGGGCGGGTGACTGGCGAACCAACCCACGACCCACGGATGCGGCAATAGATTGCCACGGTTGTCACGCGCCAGGCGCACGTCGGCCGCCACGTAGGTGCACGGGTCTTGCGTCAACTCGAGCGCCGCCGCATCGGCCTGGCGTTCCATGGCCTGACTGATTTGGGCCTCGAACGGCGCCCCGTAAAACATGGCAATCATACTGAGCAACCACATGAACGGCAGATTGTGCGGACTGCTGAGCGGTCCGAGGCCGAACTGCGGCACCGCCATGAGGAGCGGCCACAGCCACCACAGCGCCATCGTGGTCAGCAGCGTGCCGACGAAACCCAACGCCAGGCCGATCCGCACGTGATCGTGCCGCCAGTGCCCGGCCTCGTGCGCGAAGATCATCGCCGCCTCGGGCACCGTGTGCTGGGTGAGCAGGGTGTCGTACAGCATGATCCACTTTTGTTTGCCGATGCCCGTGAAATACGCATTGGTGTGCTTTGAATACCGGCTCGCATCGATCTGATAGATGCCACCCACGTCGATGCCGGCCTTCGCGGCGATCGTTTCGACAGCCGCCGACAACGGGCCGGGCGGCAGTTTCTCAACCTGGTAGAACAGCGGCGTGATCACCAACGGCGTCAACACGATGATCGCAATGCCCATCAGGGTCGTGGCCACCGGCACGCCGATCACCCAGCCGCGAGGGAACCACGTAAATACAAAGAACACGACCGCCATCACCCCGGTTTGCATGACGATGCCGATCGCCGCCTGCTTCAGGTACAGTCCGAACCACGACCACGCCGTGAGCGTGGTGAAGCCAAACGAGCGCTCGATAACCAGCGTCGAGTACGCCGACAGCGGCAGACTGATGACGGTGAGGGTGGTGAAGAAACCGGCGATGAACAACAGCCCGCCGAGCCAGGCGCGCCCACCCGCCCAACCGACGCACCGCGCATGCCATTGCTGCGGCCCGGCCCAGAACGCGAGCGCGGCCAACACAGCCACGAGCGCGTATGGCCAGACAAACCGCACGACGAACCCGGCGCGGCTGTAGGCTAAGCCGGCTTCGAGGTCAGCCTCACTGAATGCCTGCAGAACCTGCTGCCGACGCGCCGGGTCAGGGTCGCCGTGATAGGCCAGCAACTTGAAGCCCGACAACCCGACCAGGTAACCGGCCACGGCCACCCAGAAGAGAATGAGCAATACACGAGATGACACCGTCACGACCGGTTCCCCCCGCGCGGCATCACGCGCGCGCCGGCGCAATCCACGCGCGGACCTGGTCGGCCACCGCTGCCATGTCGACGATCACCTGCTCGCGTTTGGCCAGGTGCTTGAGCGCAAGCTTGCCCGAGGCCAGTTCGTTGCTGCCGATGATCGCGGCCACGCGAATGCCCTGTTCTTCGGCGTATCCCAACTGCTTGCCGATCTTGGTGGCTTCGGGGAACAACTCGACCCGCAGGCCCGCCTGCCGCAACGTGTGGGCCACCCGGAGCGCATCGACCGCCGACACCTCGGGGAAGCGGCACAACAGCACGTCGGCGCCGGCGCGCAGCTCGCCACCGAACAGCTTGCGCTCCTCGAGCACCATGATCAGCCGCTCGAAACCGATCGAGAATCCGACGGCCGGGATCTGCCGGTTGCAGAACATGCCAATCAGGCCGTCGTAGCGCCCGCCGCCGCCGAGACTGCCTTTCAGATCGTGCGCCCGGATCTCAAAAATTGGCCCGGTGTAGTAACCGAGTCCGCGCGCGAGCGTCGCGTCAATACAAATGCAATCGGCAGCCGGCCCCACGGCCAGACAGCGCAACAGTTCGCGCAACTCCTCGATCGCCTTGTGCGCCTCGGGATCACCCGCCGCATCGGCGCCCAGCGCCTCGGCGAGGCGCGTCAGTTCAGCGTCGTTCGTCGTGTCGGTGGGCCGCGTCAGCAGCCGCATCAGGGCTTCGGCCTGCGACGCCCCGATGCCGCGCTCCGACAACTCTTTGACCACGCCGTCGTGGCCTATCTTGTCGAGCTTGTCGACGGCAACGAGCGCGGTCGTCTCGGCCGCGGGGTCGACGCCGGCCTTCTTGATCAGCGCTTTCAGCAGTTGCCGGTGGTTGACGTGGATGACGAAATCGCGAATGCCCAATTCACTTAACACCCAGGCGATCGCGCAGCACACCTCGGCTTCGGCGATCATGCCCGGCACGCCCATGATGTCGACATCGCACTGCATGAACTCGCGGAACCGCCCCTTGCCGGGCCGATCGGCGCGCCACACCGGTTGAATCTGATACCGTTTGAAATACTTCGGCAGATCGGGGTTGTTGGCAACCACGCGAGCCAGCGGCACGGTGAGGTCGTAGCGCAACCCGGTGTCGGCCAGGTCGCTCTCGCCGATGCCGGTGGTGGCAAGCGCGCGCTGCAGCTTCTCGCGCCGGTGCAACAGACGAAACAGCAACTGGTCGCCCTCGTCGCCGTATTTACCCAACAGGATCTCGAGGTTCTCGACCGCCGGGGTCTCGAGCGGCACGAAACCGTGGGCTTCGAAAACGCGGGCAATGACGCCGGCCACGTGCCGACGGCGGATGACTTCGGCAGGCAGAAAATCGCGCATGCCACTGGGCGGATTCGTGTTCATGGTGGTCGTCCTTTGGAGCGGATGTCGGGGTTCGCATCGGGTGGCAACCCCTACGGTGACCTGCTGCCAACGCAGGTCACACCGGCTGTCCAACATAAACGAACCCCTCCCGCCGTGCAAGTCGGTGCGCACCAACGCGGCCCGATGTGCTACACTGCGAGCCATGGCTGATCTACAGACTTTCGACCGCTGGTTTCGCCGCGCGGTCATCCTGCTGGGCGTCATCACGGTGCTGCACCTGACCGGGTTCCTCCCCGATCCTGAACCCGAGGTGCAACTTCCCCCCTCGAGCACGCAAACCAGCGCACCAGCGGCGGTGCCGACAAACCGGTGGTTGCTGGCCGGCACCGTCGGCGAGATCTGCGATACGCTCACCCCCCAGATGCAAGATGCCGGCTGCCAGGTGTTGCGTCAGATCCCGGCAGCGCCCTACTGGCGCAAGCTCGTGTCGATGCCGCAGGCCACGGTGTTGGCCACCGACGAGTTCGCCGTCGAACTCGCCTCGACCACCACGAATCCCGACGGCAGCTTCTGGATGATCGTCCCGTTGCGTCCGCTCTATCGGGTCACTGTCCAGGCCGGAAACCGCCGCGTCGCGGCCGCCGTCTCGCTGGCGGCAAGCGGACCGCTCGAACTGATCATGCCTTGACCGCGCACCGGTCGCCCGATCGGGTGCGCAAGAATACCACGCCAAGAGAAAGGTGCAATACAACGTGAAGCACATTACCCGCATGGTTTGTCTCAACTGCGCCAAGACTTTCGACGTGTCGCCGACCCGGTACGTCTGCGACAAATGCGGCATCGACGGCATTCTCGATGTCGAATACGATTACCAGAAGATATCGTTGACCGTCGAGCAGTTGCGCAACAACCCGGAGCGGTCGTTGTGGCGCTACCGGCCGATGCTGCCGGTGCCCGCCGACGCCACGTTGCCCCCCTTGCAGGTCGGTTGGACACCGCTCTACAAGGCCGATCGGCTCGAGAAACGGCTGGGTGCCGCATCAATTTACGTCAAAGACGACGGCCGCAATCCGACCGCCTCACTCAAAGACCGCGCTTCAGCGGTCGGTGTGGTGATGGCCCAGGCGGCCGGGTGCAAGGCGATCTGTTGCGCCTCGACGGGCAACGCGGCCAGCTCGCTGTCGGGGTTTGCGGCGTCGATCGGCCTGCCCGCGGTGATTCTGGTGCCGGCGCGCGCGCCCCGGGCGAAGATCACGCAGTTGCTGATCTACGGCGCCAAGACGATCCTGGTCAACGACACCTACGACCGGGCTTTCGAGTTGTCGGTCGAGGTCGCCGCCCGCACCGGACATTACAACCGCAATTGTGCATACAATCCATTTCTCGTCGAGGGCAAGAAGACCGTCGCCTTCGAGATCTGGGAACAGCTCGGCTGCAAGGTTCCTGACCGCGTCTACGTTTCGCTCGGCGATGGCTGCATCACCTCGGGCGTCTACAAGGGATTCTACGACCTGAAAGCGCTGGGCCTGACCGACCGCATACCGCAGATCGTCGCCGTGCAGGCCGCCGGCTGCAACCCCGTCGAAGTGGCGATGAAGACCGGCAAGTTCGTCGAACAGAAACCGAACACCATTGCCGACTCGATCGCCGTCGGCGTGCCGCGCAACCGCCTCAAGGCCATGCGCGCCCTCAAAGAAAGTAAAGGCCGGTGCATCTCGGTCACCGACGACGAGATTCGCGCGGCGCTGACCGACCTGCCCCGCACCGTCGGCGTCTTTGGCGAACCGGCGGGCGTCACCGCCTATGCCGGCCTGCTCAAAGACGCGCGTGATAAGCAGCTCGATCCGCAAGAAACCGCCGTCATCCTCGTGACCGGCAACGGCCTGAAAGACATCGAAAGCGCCATCAAGACCGTCACGGTACCCGAGCCGACCGAGCCGAATCTCGACGCGGTGATGAAGGCGGTCGAGAAGAAGTAGGCGGTTCGCTCTCGCTTACGTTGTATTGCTAGACGGCCCGCGCGCCGCGCCATGATCGGTACCGACGGGCGGGCGGGTCGTCTGCACCGCCCTCCATGGCGGCAAACGCCCACTACGCCCTCCGTGGCGGGCGGGTCGTTTCGTTTCGCCCGATTTGCCGGGTCATCCGTCCTTGGCTTTGCTCGCCGTTTCGCGCGGGCGCAACGAACCGCCGAGACGGTGCCGGCGCGACAGCCACCGGCGCAGACGCAGTTCGATCTCGCCGATGACCTGGTGCATGAACTTGCCCGCCTTTTCGGCATCGAAGTCGGGCCGCCCCTTGTGGTCGCCGTCATACAACAACACCTCGCCCGGCGGTGGATAGCACCACATGCCTTCCTCGGGCGTGAAGTCGTCTTGATCGGATTGATAGAGCGACGCATCGACCATGTCGGGGTGGAAATGGAGCACCGCCGCCGTCTCTTCGACCGCCGCATGCCCGCCCCCGCCTCCGTAGACAACCTTGGCGGCGTTGCCGGTCAGCATCCACCAGTGGATGACTGCGACCGACACCGCCTGCTCGCGCACCAGTTGGCGGGCGACCTGCTTGAGTGCGCCCCGATTGCCGCCGTGGCCGTTGACGATGATGATCGTCGAGAATCCGTGGCCGACGAACGCCTCGAGGGTGGCAGCAAGAAATGCCGCGTACATGCTGTCGTCGTAGTGACTCGCCGGGGCCGTCTGCACCAACAGGTTGGTCAGCCCGTAACTCATCGGCGGCGCCACCACGCCGCGACACCGCTCGGCCAGCTTGCGCGCGATGCCCACCGCCGCCAGCGTATCGGTGCCCACCGGCAGATGCCGACCGTGGGCCTCGAGCGTGCCGACCGGAAAGAACAGCGGCGCCCCGCGTTCGAGCGCCGCCTCGACCTGAGGCGTGGTCATCTCTTCGAGAAAGAGCGTCGTGGGTTTCGACATGATTGGCTCTCCTTGGGCTGCCGGCCCGAAACTGCCCGGGGCGACAGTTCGTTCGCTCATGTTGATTCTACGCGTGGTGACAAGCGTTGGCAACGTGGCACCGTCGGATCCGTTGGGGACAGACCCTAGGGTTTTTCCCCAACTTCCCCTGCCCCGAATCCCTTGTCACCATCGCGGCAACCGTTTATCCTGTGGGCATGGCACCCCAACGACCGGCCATGTGGTGTACCGTCTGCCACGCGGAGGCCCGCTGATGTCGCCCCACTCGCGACAGGGTCATCCGCCGTCGTTGCCGTACACCCTCGGCCTGTTGATGCCGCCGGCCGGCAAGTGGCTGATCAGGTTCTGGCAGCGGCGCATCTGCAAATACTGCCTCGACATGGACCGCCCCGCCATCGCGCATCTGACGCTGAAGTATTTGGGGTACCGCAATCATCCTGACGACGATGCGGCCATGGTGGCGTTGATCCCCGAGATCGCGGCGATCGTGCGGCCATACCTGCCGATTCCGATCGACACCAAGGGGCTCGATCTTTTCTGGACCGACCCCGAACAAGACCCGGTGGTTTTTCTGAAGATCCTCGATCACCGGTTGCTGCGCACGATCCATCTCGAGCTGTTGCACCATCTCGGGCCGCGCATTCGGCTGTTCCCGCGCGCCGACGATGTGAACTACCACCCGCATATCACGCTGTCGAAGCGGGTCAAGAAGCAGGCGGTGCCGAACCTGCTCGAGCTCATGCACTTCATGCGCCGCGAGCCGCGGCGCCGCATCTGGCTCGAGGAACTGGTCTTGATGACGCCCGAGCGTGTCCACGTGGTGGCCCGCGCGAACGACCGGGTCGCGAACGACCGGGTCGCGAGCGACCGGATCTGTCCCTAGGGGCTGTCCCCAAACGCCAAACTCACGATTTGTAGCCGATCTTGCGCAGGAAACCCTTGCGGGCCTCGGCGTCGGCGGGCGTCTCGCACCCCTTCGGCTTGGCGCCGTCGATGACGCCCATGATGCCGCGACCACTCGCGTTCTCGGCGACCACCACGGTGAGCGGGTTGGCGGTCGCCGCATAGATATTGCAGACTTCGGCACAGTTCTTTACAACGTGCATCACATTGATCGGGAACGCATTCTGCAAGGCGATGATGAACGCGTGACCGCAGGCGAGCCGCTCGGCGTTTTTGCGCGCCAGTTCGATCATCTCGGGGTCGCTGCCGGCCACGCGCACGAGACACGGCCCCGACGCTTCGTTGAACGCGAGGCCGAACTTGATACCGGGCACCGCCGCAATCAGGCCTTCGTACAGGTCTTCGACGGTCTTGATGAAGTGGCTCTGGCCCAGGATGACATTGACGTTTTCGGGTTTCTCGATGACGACTTCGCTCAAATTGAGAGCCATACGGGTCTCCTTGGCATGATCTGCCCTACGTAATTGTGATGTGTTTACTTGCGAAACAACGTGAATTCTTCGTCGATCCAGGCGATGCGCCGAGTCAACATGCAGCGCTGGCGCCGACGCCGATCAGGGTTGGGCGCCGGCGGCGCCGTTCTCGCGCTGCAACCAGGCCCATTCGTGCGCCAGGCCTTCGGCGAGCGTCGTCTGCGGACGATACCCGAGCAGCGCGCGCGCCCGGCTCGTATCGGCCGCGGTGTGCAGCACATCGCCGCGCTCGACCTCGCGGTGCTCGCGCCGGACCGGGCGGCCCGTGATCTTCTCGACCAGGGCAAAGACCTCGTTCATCGAAATGGTCGCCCCACCGCCGATGTTGAACACCTCGCCGACACCCCCGTGGGCAAACGCTTGCAGGTTGGCGGCGACGATGTCACCGACGTAGGTGAAATCACGGGTCTGCCGGCCACTGCCGAACACTGTAAATACTTTGTCTTGCTGCACCGCGGTGAGCAGCCGGTTGAACGCCATGTCGGGGCGCTGCCGGGGCCCGTAGACGGTGAAGTAGCGCAGCGAGACGGTCGGCACGCCGAAGTTGCGGGCATACAGGCAACACAGGTGTTCAGCGGCGAGCTTGGTCACCCCGTACGGTGATTGCGGCGCCGGGCGCAGGTACTCATCGGTCGGATACCGCTCGGCATCGCCATAAACCGATGATGATGACGCGTAGACGAAGCGGGTCAGCTTGCGACCACGGCAGGCCTCGAGCAGTCGCTGGGTGGCGAGCACATTGCACTGCGTGTAGAGCGAGAACTCCTGCCCCCACGACGTGCGCACCCCCGCCTGCGCCGCCTGGTGAAACACGGCCTCAACGCCGTCGAGAACCGGGGCGAGCGCCATCTGCGCCAGATCGCCCTCGACCAACGAAAACGCCGATTGCTTCAGCAATCCAGCGAGATTCCGCATCTTGCGCGCCCGCGGGTAGAAATCGACGAAGGCATCGACCCCGACCACGTCGTGGCCGGCGGCCAGCAGCGCTTCGGCAAGGTGCGATCCGATGAACCCGGCCACGCCGGTGACGAGAATCTTCATGGCATTGCTCCGCTACCATCATAACGGTCGGCGGACGGCGCCGCCACCCCGAGGCGATGCGGTGCCAGAGCGACGTTTCTGCGCGACCGGGCCCGCGAAGCATCTGCCGACCGCAGCGACACAATCCCTTCGGCCGAACGCGCGCGCATCACTCAGGGACCGCGGTTCGGTTGCGCGTCAGCCGGCCGCGACTGTCCATGTCGGGATCCGGCGGCAGCGCATCGACGTCGATCTCGTCTTCCAGGGCGTCGAACCCTTTGCCGATCACGCGCCGGGCCTCGTTCACCACGATGAAAGCATGTGGATCGAGACGGTAAACGAGTTCCTCGAGCATCGGCACTTCCCGGCGGCGCACCGCGGTCATCAGAACCTCGATCGGCCGATTGGTGTAGGCCCCGCGACCGGCCAGCAAGGTGCATCCACGGTGCAGTTCCTCCATGACACCCCAGGCGATCTCATCGGAGTGCTTCGAAACGATGAACACCTGCCGCTGCACGCCGGAGCCTTCCATGCAGTAATCGACGGTCCGGCTC
>CAZADH010000224.1:4470-10430 GCA_964483805.1 uncultured bacterium | reverse complement strand
GAACAGCGCGAACGGCAGATGATGTATCAGGAGAAGATGGCCTCGCTGGGCCGCATCTCGGCAAGCATCGCGCACGAAATCAACAACCCACTCAATTTCATCAGCCTGGGTCTCGACTTTCTCGAAAGTCAGAAGCCACGCAGCGAAGAAGCACTGACCGGCAGTTTCAACCTGCGCAACGACGAGGTGTGGGCGGTGGTGCGCGACATCCGGCGCGGGGCTTCGCGGGTCCGCGGCATCGTCGATTCGTTGCGGGGCTTTGCCCGCCATGACGAAGAGCGACGGTACGACTACGAGATGCACGCGCTTATTGCCGAAGTATTGCAGATGTACCGGCACGACCTCGAGCAGAACGAGGTCGACCTGACCACCGACATCACGTTCACCGGCACCATCAACGGTTCGCCGCTGCGCGCCAACCAGATCCTCGTCAACCTCATGGGCAATGCCCTCGACGCACTGCGCGAGAACGATGGACCCCGACGGTTGCAGATCCGGTTGTGGGCCGACGGAGAGGTCGTCCACCTGGCCGTCGATGACAACGGACCCGGGGTCGCGGTCGAAAACCGTACGCGGCTGTTCGAGCCGTTCTTCACGACCAAGCCTCCGGGCAAGGGCACGGGACTTGGGCTGGCGCTCAGTTTCGAGATGGCCTCGCGCGAGGGCGGCCGACTGCGGTTCGATCCGGCCGGACCCCTTGGCGGGGCCACGTTCGCGGTGTCGCTGCCGCAGCAACGTCCTCGTGCCACCCCATCCCCGCCCGGGGACGATCCTGCTGCCACCGATCCGCGGTAATTCACTGTAACGAATCCTCGGCAATCGGCCGATGATGGTCGGTGACCCGGCAACGACGCGGCGGACGCCGGATCTGCGAGGAGGGAGATTGCCATGGACGATGTCGCTATTGTCACCGCCGAACCCGTGAAACCGGTGACCGCCAAGCCGGCAGGCACAACGACGCCACCCAAGAAGGTGCGACCGGCCGGCACGATCGCCAATTTCTTCTACATGATGCCGCTGGCGCTGGTGGTGCTCGGCCTGGCCTATTGGCTGGGTGTACGGCTCGCCGACTACACGACGTTCCCGATCTTCACCATCCACTCGTACAAGACGCTCGGAGCCATAGCGATGCTCTACCTGATGATGCACATCGTCATGCGCTCGATCGTCTATGGCACCATGTTCGGCGTTTTGATGTTGTTGGGCATGTACAATACCTGGTTCACTGATGTCTGGCGCAACCTGTCGACCAACCTGGCCGACGTCATCCCGATCATGCAAGCAGCCTGGAGCAATCGGGAGATCCCGTTTGGGGTCATGATGTCGACTTTGTTGACCGTGCTGTTGGTGATCGCGGGCGTGCTGGGCTTCATCGTGTCACTGTTCTGCAAGTATTTCTTCGAGACCGTCTTCGGCGCGTACTGGAGCGACGGCCGGCGCACCGCCTTCATCGCCGCGGTGGTGATCATGGTGAGCGTGCATGCCGGGTTTGGTCTGTGGCGGTCGAACGAGGGCGCCACCGATCGCATCGTCTGGAAGATTCTCGACAAATACCAACCCCTCAGCGAGTTCGTTACGAAGATCCCATCGGGCGTACAGTTCGACAACGAACGCCTGTGGGTGTACGGACCGGATCGGGTCCAGGCCATCGAAGCGAGCACGGGCAAGGTGCTCGGGTCGCGTGATCTGCAGCCCACGCTGTTGGGCCCGACCTGGAGTCGTCTGAAACAACCACTTCTGCCCACCGCCGACGGCATGGCCATGCTCGACCGTGACGTCGCCGGCAACCCGAAAGTCACCCGGTTCCCGGAGAAAATCACCGTCCCCATTTTGCAGACCGAACCGGGAACGGCCTCGACCTCGGCGGCAACCGCCGCCGTCCCCCTGCTGTTTCGCCCCGACGTTCGCGAGGGTTTTGCCCTGGTTCGTTTCGATCACGGCTACTGGGCTGCCTACAACACCGCCGACAACAATCTGCTGTGGTTCAAGGCGATCGACGCAGCACGCAAGGTCGACCGCTACGACCTTGAGAACTTCACGGCCGCGCCATACATTGTAAGTATTGGCGATGTCATCGTCTTCTCGTGTTTGAACGGCCGATTGAGCGCGGTGCGCGCCAACAGTGGCGATGCGGCATGGGAGTTCCAGCCGCCCCCGGAAGCGGCCAAGACCAAAGGTGTGCCGCAGCGGGCAATGCTCAGCCGCAGTGGTGACCGCCTGATCGCCGCCTACCCCTCCGGGTTTCTCATCGTGCTCAACGGGGCCAACGGCGCCACCCTGCACGCGCACAAGATCATCGATCGCAGCGGCAGCGCCCGCTACGCCCCCGCCACCGAAGCGGTGGTCCACGGCGACGATGCGTACCTGTTCACCAATGACGGCGCGTTTCTGCGGGTGCGCCTCGACGGCGCCGAAGTGCTGAAAGAGGAACCGCTGTTCCGTGACCGCCCCCCGTTGATGCCGGTCGGTTTCTCGCTCACCGACGGCTTCGCCGGGTTCCGCGACCAGTTCTTCAAGCTCGATTTTGGCCCGAGCGCCCCGACCACGGCCCACAACTTCAATGACCACGTGGTCAGCACGCATCCCGTGTTTTCAGGGGACTGCGTCTACTTCGGAACGCAGGACGGCTGGGTGTTCTGCCTGCATCGCCGGAGTTTCGACGAAAAATACCGGGTCCATCTCGCCGGGGAACTCGGCCCCGATGCACTGCAGATCGTGCCGGCCGGACTCCTGGCCCGCACCCGCTCGGGTTCGCTCTACTGTCTGAAGCCCTGGCAAGGCGAGTGAGAGGTCCAGGCGTGACGGCCATGGTCGGAGGGCCCAAGCGCCAAGAAGCAATACAATAGAAATACCCGACCGAAGAACACGACACCCGGAACACGGCAGCGAGCCAGTTGGCGAGCCGTTTGGCGAGCCGATTGGCGAGCCGGTCCCGGGTGTTGTGCCGTCAAGGCAGAAGAACTTCGGCGTTCAGTCGCCCTTGCCCGCGGTCTTGAGCTGCTTCTTGCAGTAATCGATGCGTTCTTAGGTCAACTGCTTCATGGCGGGGTCAGGAGCGCGCTCGAGATATTTCTGATAGTGTTCGATTGCGTCTTGATACTGTCCCTTGAAACCGTACACCGAGGCCAGGTTGTAATAGGGATCGGAAAAGTCGGGATCGAACAACACGGCCTTCTTGTAGTATTCAACGGCCTTCGCATTCTCGTCCATCTGGTAGTAGGCGATGCCGAGATTGTTACAGATCTTGGCCGACTTCGGATTCAGCTTGAGCGCCTCGAGCCAGACGCCGACCGCCTCGCGGAAGTTGCCGAGCTTGAAGTGACAGTTGCCGGTGTTGTTGAGAATCTCGGCGTTGTTCGCCTGCAGCTTGGCCGCCTCGACGTTGGCGTCGAGGGCTTGTTGATACTGCTTTTTCTCGAAGAGATCGATGGCAAGATTGTAATAATCTTCGGCCGTCCGACTTGTGCCGGCCTTGGGCGGCGCGCCCGAACCTGTCGGTTCGCCGCTGCCCGGCTCGATCTTTGCCGCTGCCGCCGCAGCGGCGGCGGCTTTCTTCTCTTGTTTCTCTTTGGCGATGCGTTCTTTCTCGGCTTTTTCGCGCTCGGCCTTCTCGAGGGCACGGCGCTCTTTGGCGGTCAGCTTCACCGCGCTACCGGCATCGACGGCCGAGCCCGAACCCGAGCCGGTGCCGGCGGCGACCGCGCTGCCGCTGCCCGCTTCCTCGGAGCCGGTGGCCGGCGAACCTTCGTCGCCCGAGCCTGAACCATCCTGGACCGGCACGGCACTGCCACGGCCGCTGCCGCTGCCATCACCGGCGGCAGCGGACCCTCGGCCGGGAACCGGTGGTTTGGGCAGGACGGGCCGATCATCGGACCCGGCAGCCGAACCGTGGCCCGACGTCGGCCCGCCCAGCGCATGGGTAGTACTGGCAGCCGGCGGCAGGCCGGTGTTGATCATGTGGCGGGGCGCCAGAATCTTCGGCGGCGGCGCCTTGTTGATTTCGGCCGCGGCCGACGCCATTGAGTCTTGTTCGCGGATCATCGCTTCGGCATCCTGGCCGGTTTTCACCAACCACTTGGCGATCCAACCGCGGGTGCCATCGGCGAACCGGACCTCGAGCCAGTTGTCTTTCTCGTTGAGAATCTCGAACCGTTCACCTTTGAAGCGCTTCGCCACCTGCGACGAGTTGATGCGGCCGGCATCGCGCACATTGATGTACGCTCCGCTGACCACGCCCATGTCGCCGGCCCAGGCAGACGCCGACGCCAGAAGTAGAGCCGTACCGAGAATGCCGATCCGACGCATCGGACCACCTCCAACGAGAACTGAAAACCACCGCAAAACCTACGGTCAAGCGGTACACTTTAGCCCACCCCACCCAGACTGTCAATGACAGCATCGTTCCCGACCGGCGTCCGCGGACGACGCGCCAGCGTAACCATCATCAGAAGCGGGTTTCCATGGTTTGCGAGGCCGTCGGGGCCATCCAGGCTTGCCGTCGAAAACCTCGGCACCAGGGCCGTCAATTCGCACGATTTGCGGTCGCCTACGCCGCCGGCGTGGCGCCCCTGACGCGATCGTCGAGGACGACGACACCATGCTGATCCGCATCAACAGCGAATAAAGACGGGGCTTGAGCCTCGGGAACGCCGGTGCTATCCTACGCGGTAATGGACCGTTGCGGTAGGCGATCCACAAATCTCGAGGAAGGAATAGGTGAAAAGAACGATGCAGAGTCTTGCCAGCTTCATGGAGATGGTGAAGTCGCGGAATCCGGGCGAGGTGGAGTTCCACCAGGCCGTGTACGAGGTCGTTTCCTCGTTGATGCCGTTCGTCGAAAAGCATCCGAAGTATCAGAAGGCGAAGATTCTCGAGCGGATGACTGAGCCGGATCGCGTGATCAGCTTCCGTGTCACCTGGGTCAACGACAAGGGCGAGATCCAGGTCAACCGCGGTTATCGCATTCAGATGAACAATGCCATCGGGCCGTACAAGGGAGGCATCCGCTTCCACTCGACGGTCAACCTGAGCATTTTGAAGTTCCTGGCGTTCGAGCAGGTATTCAAGAATTCACTGACGACGCTGCCGATGGGCGGCGGCAAGGGCGGTTCCGACTTCGATCCGCGCGGCAAGTCCGACAACGAAGTCATGCGGTTCTGCCAGAGCTTCATGACCGAGTTGGTCCGCTACATTGGTCAAGACATTGATGTTCCGGCCGGCGACATCGGTGTGGGCGGCCGCGAGGTCGGCTACATGTATGGTCAATACAAGCGGTTGACGCGCACCTTCGAGGGTGTGCTCACCGGTAAGGGCTTCAACTGGGGTGGCAGTCTGGTTCGTCCCGAAGCGACGGGTTTCGGCGCCACCTACTTCGCCGAAGAGATGCTCAAGACCCGCGGTACCAGCTACCAGGGCAAGAAGGTCGCGATCAGCGGCTTCGGCAATGTGGCTTGGGGTGCGGTCCAGAAGGTCAACGACCTGGGCGGCAAGGTCGTGACGATTTCGGGTCCCGACGGCTTCGTGTATGACAAAGACGGCATCAAGGGCGAGAAGATCGAGTACATGCTCGAGATGCGCGCCAGCGGCCGTGACCGCGTGCAAGATTTCGCCGACAAGTTCAAGGGTGTCGAGTTCCATGCCGGCAAGCGCCCGTGGATCGTCCCCGTCGACGTCGCCATGCCCTGCGCCACGCAGAACGAGTTGCATGAAGACGATGCGAAGGAACTGGTCAAGAACGGCTGCATCGCGGTGTGCGAAGGCGCCAACATGCCCACCACCCTCGAAGCCACCAAGGTCATCCTCGACAAGAAACTGCTCTTCGCGCCGGGCAAAGCAAGCAACGCCGGCGGCGTCGCCTGCTCGGGCCTCGAGATGAGCCAGAACAGCATGCGCCTGCACTGGATCATCGCGTAGTCGATGTACGATTTCTTCATCTCCTGCTCGATCGGACGGATTATCTC
>CAZADH010000224.1:0-4460 GCA_964483805.1 uncultured bacterium | reverse complement strand
AGATCCACGCCAAGTGCGTGCAGTACGGCAAGCAGGGTGACTTCATCAACTACGTCGACGGCGCCAACATCGCCGGCTTCGTCAAAGTCGCCGATTCGATGCTCGATCAGGGCGTGTATTGATTCTGTAAATACGTCGATCGAGCCCAGGGCCCGGTCGGCGTCCGGGTGATCTCACCCGATAACAGACACCCCCGTCGGTGGTGACACCGGCGGGGGTGTCTGGTTTTCGCCGCCACGGGGCCGATGGCGGCAACTGCACGGCGGGGGCGCACGGTGGGAACGCACGGCCGTGCGCCCCTACGATTACCGGTTGTCGTGACGGCCGCGACGCATCACCACCACGGCGGCGGATCTTCGCGAACCCCGGGCGCCGGGGGCGGGCGATCGGGATTGTTGCGGTCCAGATGCCAACGCATCGGATTATTTACAATGTATTCATGGATCCGATCGAATTCGCTATCGTTGCGGATCACATGTTCGTGGTAATTGCGTTGCCAAACGGGTGCACCCGGGGTGCCACGCATGGCGTTGATTCGCGTCGTGACCGCCGATTTGAAACCGGCGACAAATGCCCCCAACGACCGCGCCGAACGTTGTATCCGCGGGGGCGCATGACGTAGGGGCGCACGGCCGTGCGCCCCTACTACAACAACCCCGGACGCGTCGCCCCCATGGGGCACGGCAATGGTCACGATTCCATGAACATGATTCGGCATGACGACGAATGCGCCCAACACCATTTCCGAACGAATCCGTTCGGTTCGCGTCCATTCGTCGTGAACGATGTCGCCCACCGCGTTCAATCGCATCAACCCATCGACAATGTCGCCGAACAGGTGCGCCCGATCCTGCGTGCAAATCGTCACGAAATACGCGCCGGGTTGGGCGTAATCGTAACCGGGCAGGCGGATGGAACGGCGGTTGTGGCGGCGGGTCATTGGCAACACCTGGAATCGGTAGGGGCACGTGGCAACGTGCCCCTACCGACCGGGTTTGAACATCACCGATACGCCTTTGCGGCCGTCCATGACGGTGCGGATGGGTTTCTCGACGCGCGAATGCGTGAAATCGCCCATGCGGCCGACGACCTCCTGTTGTTTGATCCAATCCCAGTCGATGGCGTTGGGCGGCATGTTGTACGGCACCGTGAAATAGCCGATGTTCAGCGACGTCACGTTGTGGAAGAAATGCGACCCCAACGACGCATCGACGCGGAAATCGTCGAGGCTGTATTCTACGATGATCTGCGCGTGCGAGATCTGCGGCCAGGTGATGGGAATCCCCAACCAGCGATCGCGGGTACCCCAGCGGCCCGGGCCAATCAGGATGAATTTGCGCCCGTCTTTTTTCATCGCCTCGTTGATCTTGGCGACATCGATCGCCATCTGTTGCGTCCGGGTCTTGTCGAAGCGCGTTGGATCGACCCAGACGATATCGGTGATCTGATCGATGGTACCGTTGCCCATGCCCTTGTTGGTATAGAGAAATACATCGTCTTGCTTGATCGCATCGAGGTCGAGGGTACACTCCTCGGAATCACGCAACAGATGTTTGATCTGCAAGAGATAGAACGTCGGCTTGCCGTTCGCGCCCGGGTCGAGGTTGACCGCGAACTCGATCTCGACCGGCGTTTCCATGGAGTCACGCACGATGCCGAGAATGGTGCGCAAACAGTCGGACAACGGGAACGAATCGTATTTCACCACATTGGCGAAGTTCAGCACCCGCATACCGTGCCCGTCGAGGCCAACGCGCAGACACTGATCGGCGTGGTCCCATGTGGACACGCAGTCGCGCAGGGTGTCGTCCTGCTCGGACGCCGCAAGATCGAGCGTCAGCAGAGTGGCGTCCTCGCCGTTGAACAGGTCCAGTTGCCCACGCGCAAGATCGAGTGCGTAGAAGTGCTTCTGCGACAGGCGCACCTGCTCGTCGGCCGTCATCATGTCGAGCTGGGGATACGAGGGGCAGAAGCGGTACGATCGCTCGCCACCGACCACGAACTTGCCCAATCCCAGGGCGATCATCGCCACCCCATCCTCGGGCTTGATATATGAGTACGGGTAAAAATTGTATGACTGGGCAACCCCCGAAACATGCGGATACAGCCGACCACCGCGGGTCGTGCCCGCAACCTTTTGTATGACAACGGCCATACGTTCTTCGTCGATCTTGTAGTCGATCGCATCGAAGTAGGCGCGCGCCATCGGCGAATACACCGAAGCGTAGATGAGCTTGATCGCTTCCATGAGGTGGTTGAGGCGCACGTTGATATCGGGATGGTTGTTCGGCAGAAAATACGTTTGGTACAACCCCGACAGCGGATGCGACAGAGAGTCTTCGAGCAGGCCCGAGGACCGCACAGCCAACGGGTGGGTGATGTGTTCGAGGAAGGTGCGCAACCGCTGTTTGAGTTCCACCGAGAGGCTGCCCATCAGAAACCGACGCTTGATCAGATCGTAATCGTGTACCCCGTGAATGATGTCGGAAAGACTGTTGCGCTCGATGAACCCCGTGAACTCGTCGATGCCGATGATCGCCGTCTGCGGAATCTTGATGTTGATCGTCGGAAACTGATCGTGCAGATCGGAGTTGCACAGCAGCGAGTTCATGTAGGCGATGCCGCGCCCCTTGCCACCGCACGACCCCTCGCCCAATCGGAAGATGTGGTTCGCCTCTTTAAGATAGTTGGGGTCGAAGGTGATGATCTTGCCCTTGGTCTTGATGCTCTGCACCATCTCGCCAACGTTGATGAGAAAACTACGCAACTCCTCGGCGTTCTTGAAATCGTCGACCTTTGTTTTGAAAACGACCTGGGCAATCTGGATCTCACCGCGGGCCATCAACCAGGCAGAGAAATGGTTGCGCGAGGCGTGATACAACAGCGACTCGGCGGGCAAGGAGTTCAGCCGCTCCTTCAAGTCGTCCATGGAACGGGCGCGCGCGATCTCGTGACCGGTCGCGTTACGGAAGATGAAGTCGCCGAACCCCAGATCTGAACTGAAGAACTGGCCCAGTTCGTTGTTGAGGTTGTCGGAGTTCTTGTTGATGAACTTGACGCCGTTCTCGGTGGCATAGCGCGCGCAGTCCGGTTCGGACGACTGCAACAGAATCGGCAGGTCGGGATTCATCTTGCGCAGGTCTTTGATCAACTTGACGCCCGCTTGGTCATCGAGTTGCCCGTCGATTGGGAACTTCACGTCGGAGATGACGCACAACAGATAGTCTTGAAACGTCTCGAAGATCGACATCGCCTTCTCGTAACTGGTCGCCAAAAGGATCTTCGGGCGGGCGCGGATGCGCAGCACCTTCTTGGTTTCAACGAGGTGCTCTTCGTGCATCAGGCGTTGCGTCTGCCGCACCACGTTGGTGTACAGCAACGGCAGATATCTCGAGTAATACCGAATCGAGTCTTCCACCAGCAAGATCACCCGCACCAGACCGATGCGCGTGTCATTGAAGACGTTGATCTTGTCTTCGACGTATTTGATCATGGCCAGAAAGATCTCGGAGTGACCGTTCCAGACGAAGACATTGTCGAAGTATTTGAGCAACTGCCGATTCTGGCTGATGGTGCCGATGCTGGCGTTGTCGTTGAGCAGCAGAAGAATCGGAATCGTGGGGTTGATTTCTTTGATGCGCCGGCTCAGCTCTGTCGGTTCGCTGCGACTGATGCGACTGACGACGATGACCAGGTCGTAATGCCGCGTGTTCAACCGCTCGAGCGCCTCATCGGAAGAACAGACACTGGTGATGCGGGGGGCGTGCGAAAGGTTGAGCTGGTGATATTCGCCGAAGATCATCTCCGACAACAGCCCGTCCTGTTCGAGGATGAAGGCGTCGTAAATCGTCGCCACGAGCAGAATCTCGCGCATGCGCAGCGGCATGAGATCGTGAAAGATCTCGTCGTCGGATTTGTATTTACGGAATATTTCGGTAATCTCTTTTTTGTGCATCGTCGGTTCCTTATCAGGGTGCGGTGGCGCGCGAGACCGGCGCGGCGATCAATTTACCACAGCACGTGCGGGGATGCACCCACGGTCGTTCTGGGGTACACTGTCCTCATGAAGCCTGCCACGGGATATGCGAATCCAGCGCCTTTTCGGCCGTCCGCCACCGGCCCCCTCGGACGGCGCGATACGGGCATTTCGCCCGCCGTGCTCGGCTCGTCGCGCACCTGTGCACGCCCATCGGGCCACGGCCGCAGCGTCGCATTGCTCGTCTTCATGACATGGCTTGGCGCCGGGTGTCTCCTGGGCGAAAACAGCAACCCCGGCAACCAGACCCCGCAAAGTCGGCTGGCAACCGGCGCCGAGACGGCCTCGGCGGCCTTTGGCGCCGCCTCCGGTGCGCCCGAAACCTCGGGCAGGTCCGGGGGCGCATCATCCCACACTTGCACGTGCGCGAAGTGCGCGGGCAGATACGTCCACAAGCCCACGCCGCCGCTGCCATGCACGTGCG
>CAZADH010000223.1:0-10431 GCA_964483805.1 uncultured bacterium | reverse complement strand
CAGGCACACCTGTTCGTAGTACGAGCCCAGCTTGCCTTCGACGATCTTCTCGATCACGTTGGCCGGCTTGCCCGAACCTTCGAACTGGGCGCGGTAGATGGCCTTCTCTTTCTCGAGGATGTCGGCCGGGACTTCGTCGCGGCTCACGTAGGTCGGGCTCGCCGCCGCCACGTGCATCGCCGTCCCCCGCGACGGCGCCCCGCCTGCCAGGTGGGCGCCGCGATCGAGCAGCACCCGCACCAGATCGAGCCGATCGACGAGAGCCGCCATGTGCAGCGGCGGCGCGCTGCGTTCGCCATGCAGGTTCGGATTGGCACCGCCGTCGAGCAACTGCACAACGAATTCGGGTAGGTTATTGAAGATGGCAAGATCGAGCGGCGTCGAGCCGTCGGGCATGCGCACATTCGGATCGGCCCCGTGCCGCAACAACAGGGCGCCAATGCCGCCCGGATTGCCGACAACCGCCGCCAGGTGCAGGGCCGTGGCCCCCGGCCACGCCCGCGACCGCGTGGGTTCATTGATCGGCGCACCGCTGGCAAGCAGCAGCGCAACGGCCTCGGGATGCCCGCCGATCACCGCGTGATGCAGCGGCATGAAGCCTTGCAGGTCGTAGGTAGCGAGCGGCGCTTTGCGCGCCAGCATCGCGTGCAGTCGGGGCAGATCACCGGCACGCGCCGCAGCGTGCGGCCAGAAACACGGCACGTACCAGAAGAACCAACCCACCACGACGATCGAGGCCAGCAACACGACGTGCCACCAGTCCAGCCCCTGCTGCCACATGACGGTGAGCACGAACACGCCCATTCCGATAAGCATCAACAGCAGGAGGTGGTGTTTCCAGGTGGCCGCTAGGTTCATGGTTGAGCCGCCAATTCCGCCAACACCGCGCGGTCGAGGTGCGGCGAATCGCGGCGGCAGAACACCTCGATACCCGCAACACGCACCGTCTCGTAGTCCCGCAGGAACGGTGCCGCGGTCTCGGGTTGCAGCCAGCGCCCAACGACCACGTCGGGGCGCAACCGGCCGATCGACCATGAATAATCCCATTTCAGATGGCCGGGCCAGAACGCCGTGTAGCGCAGCGGCCCGTCGACCCGGTGCATCGGCAGGCGGGCAATGACCGGATCGTTCTTGCCGAGCAGGTCAATCGACCGCCGATCGGTAATGTAGGGAATGATGCCGGCCCAGACCACGGCAACCGTGGCTTCCGGCCGGGTCAAACGTGACAGTGTCAGCGCACAACGCACCATGCCGGGATGATCGTCGAGGTGCAGGACCGGATCGAAACCCCACCACACCCGCCAGGCCGCGGTGCCGTGAAAGGCGTTGATTTGCAGGAGCGCTAGCATCAATACGCCGTGCATACCGAACCGCGCCAACACCGGCGCGCCCGCAGCCAAGCGCGGCAACCAGCGGCGGCGGATGAGATCGAGACCCTGCGCGAGCAACAGAAAATAGAGCGGCATCGCCGGGGTGATGAAGCGGTTGCTGCCGCCCCACCAGTCCCACGCGTCGCCGCCGACGTAAATGCTGTATGTACAACATATTGCAAACATCCACAGAGCCAGGGCGGGCACCGGGGACCCGGTCTCGTGCACGGCGACTGGCGGTGGGTCATGAACAACCGCATCGTCGTTGCCGCCACGGGCAAGGGGCCGCAGCCACCACGGCACCGCGACGGCCAGCGCGACGAAGAGCGGGTTCAGATACCACGTGAAGTTCGCCAACACAGAGAGGCCCCGCGTTATCCGCAGTTCAACCGGATAACCCGTCATTTTGAGATAGTAAGTATTGGGCAGTAACTCGCCAAAGACCCACCAGCGCCACACGGTCTGACCGCCGACGCACAAAAGCAAAACGACGACGCCCCAGCGCCAATCGGGGTCGAGAGCCGCCGCCGGGCCACCGTACCGACGCCGCCACCCCACGAACGCGATGAGCGCGGCAAAAACAACGCTGACGTCAATGCGGACAAGCACACCCAAACCGAGCAGAAACCAGACCGATGGCCCAATCCGACCGCCTGACGGGGCCCGGGCGAACTGCAATACAACAGCAATCATCACCACGCCGAGCAAGGGCGTTTCCCAACCGGTCAGCGCCCAGAAGGTCGAATGAAAATGGCCGACCAGCAGCAACGCCGCGCCCCCGGCCACAAACACGGAGTCGGGCGCCAGACAGCGACCGAGCCGCCACAGGAGCACCACCTGCAGCAGCAGCAGGACAGCACCCAGGATCTGCACCGCCAACGAGATGTGCTCGGGCGGCAGACCCAGGCCGTGCATCCCCGCTAGGATCAAGGTCCAGCCGGGGTTGGTGACGCCTTCCACGGGCGGCGTCTCGTTGGGGTTCCAGCACCATCCGTGACCGGTGGCGAGGTTGCGCGCGTACCGCAGCGAAATCATCATGTCGTCGGCGAGACAGAACCACCGGGTGCCGTCGATGACGAAACTCGACGCCACGATGAACCACGTCGAGTACAGCACCGAAGCCAGCAGAAAGATGCCCAGCAGCAACCCCGGCCGCAGGCCTGTGCCGACGCTGGTCTCGGTCACGCCGATACCACTTCGCACGTTGTCTCGGTGCGCTTGAGGATGACCGGAGTCACATCGTCCTGCCATGCGGTACCACCCACGTGGTCGCGACACGCATCGACGAGGGCCGTGCGGATCTGGTGCGCCGAGCGGATCGCCCGGTCGATCGACGTCGGCGTCATGCCGTTGCGCATCAATGCCGATGCGAACGCCGTGAACCGTTGCCGCAGGAAACCCGGCGAATCGATGCGACGAACGATGCTCTCGAGGGTGGCAGTCAACGCCCGCGCCTCACGCTCCTGACGATACCCCTCTTCGAGATCGAGAGCGTAGAGTCCGAGGGCGACGATCAAACACAGCGGCAGAAACGTGAACAGACCGAAGAGCACCGCAAACCGCCGCAACGCGGCGGCCGTAATCAGGCCGGTGCCCATAGCACCGGCGATCGGGGTCGGCCCAACGCTGCTCAGGCGCTCCTCCTGTCGGCGGGGAATGGCCGTTCACCGCCCATGGTTCCCTGGTCGATAAGGTTAGCATATTCACGGCGAGCAGTCGCCACTGCAGGACCCTATTGTGGCCGATGTGCACCCGCATCGCCGCGATTCACCACCGCGACCCCCGCATCGTTCTGTGTGGGCACCCCGATGATGACAACCTCGCCGTCGGCAGCAAACCCGCGTTCAGTCCCGGCCGAGCGGTCGCTTGCAGGCGTCAGAGCGGCGACCAGGGCTCGATACCGCGGCGTCAACGGCCAGAAGCGTTGATTCCGTGAGCCACGCCACAACAGGTCGGCATGGCCGTCTTGTTCGTAGGGTCCGTCGATGAGCAGATCGATGTTTGCCAACAACGCACGCTGGGCCGGCGTTCCCCTTTTTTGCAGGGTCTCGAGTGTATTGCCGGTGTATGCGATGATGCCCAGATGCCCGTCGGCGCGCACGCGCGTACACACCGCCGCGACCGCCGCCGCCTGATCGAATGGTTCGCCGCCGGTGAAGGTGACTCCCTCGATGTCGGGCTGCGCGACGATCCAGGCGGCAAGAGCTGCCGCATCAAACGAAACACCGGCGCCGAAGTCGAACAGCTCGGGAGACATGCAGCCCGGGCAGCGGCGGCGGCATCCTTGAATCCACACAACAGCGCGGCGCCCAGGGCCAATGACGGGATTCTGCGCGACCGCGCGCCGACCGATGCGAACCGTGGGATTGGCCGGGTCGATCATGAGCGATCGTGCGGCACCAGTTCGAGACGCGCGGGCAGGACCTGGCCGGCGAACAGGAAGCGGTGCCAGACAAAGACCGTTCCGCCCTCGACCTCGTGGTCCGCGTCTGGAGGCGTGTGTTCGGCCCGCACGGCAAACCCGGCGGGAACGAAGACCACCAGCGCGTGCACACGGGCCGCCGTGGCCAGAAACGGGGCAACTTCGAGAATCCAGCCGCCCGTCGGACGGGAAGCGATCGGTTCCGGACCGAGGTCGACCCGCACGAACTCCGCGGTTCCGGGACGCAACGGCTCGGCCAGGCGGACGGTGGCCATCACGCCCGGATACGGTTCGGGCAGGGGTCGCACATCGGCCTGCAGGATTCGCCCACGACCATCGACCATTGGGGTAACCGGCGGCCCGGGCAGGCGGAACCAAGCCAGGGGATGGTCGCGATTGTCGATCGAAAACTGGGAGAACAACAGGGTTTGCCGACACGTCCCGTCGGGCGCCACGATCAGGCAACGCGTGCGGCCGTAGTTGCCGTGCGTGTAGCTGCGCGGGTCGAGTGCGCCGGCTGCAACGGCCCGCGCCTCGGCGATGGCTGCCGCCAACCACGGCTCATGGCGACCGGGGACCGCCAGACCGCTCAGATCGTGCTGCGCGATGGTGGTTTGCGCGGCCGGCACCGCCGGGAGCAGCGCCACCGGTTCCAGCGCGTTCGCCTGCGCCAACGCAGCATCGGCAGCCACCCCAGACCCATGGTGATGCAATACACGGTACAACAGATAGCTCGCAAACGCGCGCAGGCCACGGTTTTCCGACATGCCAATGAGGCCACGCAGGTCGGCGACGGCACCCTCGACATCATCACGACAGATGTGCAGGCGGGCGCGCAACATCAGGGCCAGATCGCGGTCGTGGGCCGCCTGGTCCATGACCTCCAGATGCGCCACGGCCTTGGCGAGCTGCCCGGTGAAGATGAAGATCCCGACCACCTTGACCCGCAAGGTCGATAGGTCAGGAAAACGCCCGACCAGTTGTTCGAGCACCGTGCCCGCCTGCGCGAAATCTCCTGCGTCTTCATACGCATCGGCGATCATGAATGGCACGAGGTTGTCGTCAGGAAATACAGAAGCAATACGTTTTCCCTCGGTCAACACCTGCGACAAGCGACCCTGCCCCGCATACGCAAAGGCGAAGCCATACAACATGTCACGGTCGTCGGGAAACAACTGACAGTAGGCGGTGACGTCGCGCTCGGCCCGCTTGTAGTCGTGCTCGACGAACAGGGCGCGGATGATGCCGATTTTGCGCCGCTCGGCTTCGGTCCAGGTCGTAGTCGCCGCCTCGACGGCGGCCAATCGGTGCGCCAAGGTGGCATGATCGCCGATACCGTGCAGAGCAACCGCCAGGTAGAACCAACCGACGGCATCACCGGGCGCCAGCGCCAGCAACTGCTCGACGGTGTCGAGGGCGCCGCCGATGCTGAACTCGTGGAACAGCAGGTGGCGCGCGCGCTCCCGCAAATCGCGCATCAGGTTGTCGGTCGAGGTTGCGGGCAACCCCGTTGCACTTCGCACCACCGACGGGTCGGTTGCGATGGCGCCATCCGGGCTGCAACCGCCCACTTCGCGCATCCGTGCGCTCGGGTCGGTTGCGATGGCGCCATCCGGGCTGCAACCGCCCACTTCGCGCGTCCGTGCGCTCGGGTCTCCCTCGCCCAGGCCGGTCGGATTCAACGAAGAGAACATCCGCCGCAAGAACCGACCGACCCCGGCCGTCCACGAGCGGGCCCCGGCGGCAATGCGCCGCAGTTCACGCGCCAACGCGCCGGCATCGCCAAACCGCCGGGTGGGGTCGGGATCGAGGCACCGCTGCACCGCCTCGGCGAACTCGCTGTCGAGTGCCGGATTCGGCACCCGCGGGTCCGGGCGTGTGCTACCGACGATCCGACCGACAAGCAAGCGGGGATCATCGCTCTCGTCAGGGTCGAACGGGTGTTGCAACGTGGCCAGTTCGAACAGGACGATGCCGAGACTGAACACATCGGACGCCGCCGTGACCACGGTTCCCCGCCCCAACTGCTCGGGTGACGCGTAGCGCAAAGTACCGAGGAACGAACTGCCACCACTGAGCGAGCGATCGCCAAACTCGGCATGTTTGACCAGACCGAAGTCGACGAGCTTGGCCCGCCCCGCCTCGGTCAACAACACGTTCGACGGCTTGACGTCGCGATGCACGATGCCGGCTGCATGGGCGGCCGCCAGGGCATCAGCCAGTTCGAGCGCCAACGCCTGGACGCGCGCCGGATAGCCGGCATCGTCGAGCGGGCTGCGCAAGGGATCGGTGAGAAAATACGGCCGCCGCGGATCGTGCTGAACGTAGCCGGACTGCACCAGGTCGTCGAGGTCGTTGCCGGCCGCAAAGATCGAGCGGGTGCGCACGACAAAACTGCGCAGGGGCCTACCAGGAATGAACTCCATGATGAAATACGGCCACCCCGCGAGCTCGCCGTAACTGTAAATACGAACGATGCCAGGGTGATCGAGCTTCGCAATCGCGGCGGCTTCTCGTTGAAAGCGACGCCGGGCCACGGTGCGGTCGGCCCCGGGTTGCATGATCTTGATCGCGACATCGCGGTCGAGCGCTTCGTCGTGGGCGCGAAAGACGACACCCATGCCGCCCTCGCCGATGCGGGCACCGACCCGACACCCGGCCACGAGGGTTCCTTCGACCAGCGGACAACCGGTATTCATGCGTATCCTTTCGGGTGTGACCCCATACGCCGTCGTGAGACGGGGCTGGGCCCGATTGTATCATCGGTCACCGCTGCCGTCATCCGCCATCTCTGATACAATGGCGAACGATGATCAGTTTCAGCCCACGCATCATGACCATCGCCGAGTATTACCTGCCGGGCTATCTCGCCGGCGGGCCGGTCCGCACCCTGGCCAACATGGCCGAGCGGCTGAGCGACCAACACCGCTTCTACATCGTCGCCCGTGACCGTGACCAGGGCGCGGGGGCAGCCTATCCCGACGTGCGCTACGGCCGTTGGCAAACGGTCGGGGCCGCACGGGTGCGCTATCTGCGCCCCGAAGACGAGGCCCCCTGGCGGCTCGTCCGCATCGTGCGTTCGATGCAATACGATGTATTGTATCTCAACAGTTTCGTTGCCAGCATCGACATCAAGGTCATGCTCGCCCGCCGCTTCGGCTGGCTACCCCGAACCCCGCTCGTGATTGCGCCCCGCGGCGAGTTCAATGCCCAAGCGTTGGCGATCAAGGCCGGCAAGAAGCGCACCTGGCTGCTGCTGGCACGACTGCTGGGTGCCTGGCGCGACGCGGTCTTTCAGGCCTCGAGCGAACATGAAGCCGCTGATATCCGCACCCACCTCGGCCCGGCGGTGCGGGTGCACGTGGCCATGGATCTGCCGCCCCAACCCGCACCCCGTTCGGCCCCACCGCCCGCCAAGGAACCGGGGCGATTGCGCATCGTTTTTCTGTCGCGGCTTGCGCGCATGAAGAACCTCGATGGAGCGTTGCGCCTCCTGCACGACGCCCCGGCCGGCACCATTGATTTCGATATCTATGGCCCGCAGGAGGACCCCTGCTACTGGCGCGAATGCGCCGAGCTCATGGCCGACCTGCCGCCGCACGTCACCGCCACCTATCGCGGCGCCGTCGCCGGCGACTCCGTCGGCACGGTGTTGTCGAAATACCATGTATTGCTTCTTCCGACGCATGGCGAGAACTACGGCCATGTCATTGCCGAAGCGTTGCAGGCAGGCTGCCCGGTCTTGATCAGCGATCGCACCCCCTGGCGCCATTTGGCCACCGCCGGCGTAGGTGCCGATCTGCCGCTGGCCGGCCCCGGGCCCTGGCTCGCCGAACTGCGTCGTCTTCTCACCCTCGACAGCGCCGGGTTTGCCGAACTCTCCGAGAAGGCCCGCGTCTATGGGTGTACCGCCGCTCAGTGTCCCGAGATTCTCGCCGCCAATCGGGCATTGTTCGCCCAGGTCTTGTCGCCGCGATGAACACGCACGTGCAGGTGTTATCGGGCGCCGCAAGGCATCCCCCCGCCGGCTGGCCCACTTCGCTCATCTGGAGGACCCCATGATCCGTCTTGCTCTGCCCCGCCCCTCGTTCTGGCTCGCGCTGGTCATTGCGCTGTTCGTGGTTGCCGCTGTCGACGTCGAGGCCAGTGCCCCCTGCGGTGGCGTGGCGACGGCCAAGTCAGGCTTGAGTATCCGCGGCCAGGCCAATACCACCAGCCCACGCGTCGGTCTGGCACCCCTGGGAGCCAAGATCACCGTGCTGCGCACCGACGGTCCGGAGGCCACGTTCGAAGGCAAGACCGCGAAATGGTTCAAGGTCCGTTGGGAGAAGGTCGAAGGTTGGGCTTTTGGTGGTTTCATCACGCTCGACGCCGACCCAGCGACGGCCGCCACCTCGGATCCTGCCGCCCAGCCTTCGTCGGGTGCCGCAGAGCCACAGGCGGGATCAGGAGCGAACCCAGCCGCACCAGTCGAGAACGACGACAACCCCATCGTGCCGCCGGCATTGCTCGGACAGAGGGTCCACCTGTACGCGGGCGGACAGAATGTGGTCTGGTCGTTCGATCTGGCAACAGGCAAAGCCGAGAAACTGGCCACCATCGCCATGAGCGGAGAAGGCCATGACGGCATCGAATCGCTGGTGTACGCAGGCAACAATATCTTGTATTGCACAAGCGGCCTGAATGTCTGGTCGGTCGACATCGCCACCGGCAAGACAACCAAACTGGCCACGGTGGCCGACAAAGACAACATCCGCCTGCGCGAACTGGCGTTCGTCAAGGGGCGCAAGGCCCTCGTCGGTTCGGCCTACGGTTGGGACGGCGCCTCCATCGCCGACAACTTCAAGACCTGGTCGATCTCGCTGCCCGACGGCAAGGTGACGCTCTGTGCCAAGCGTCCCGACCACGAACCGACCCGCCTGCAGAACCGTGACGGTCTGCTGCAGGAACCGGTTCAAGGGTTCACCGAGGTCTTTGTCACCGGTCCCGACGGCAAGAAACGCCAGGTGACCAAGATCGGCAAGCTCGGATTGGCGCGCCCGGAGGGCAGTGACACCGCCCTCGAACTGCTCTACGCGTTCCGCTTCGGCACCGACCGCATCATCGTTTCACCGATCGAGGAGTGGGGCGACTACGCTCACGGCAGCATCTACTGCTTCGATCTCGAGGGCAGCGGCAGTGGCAAGCCGTTGGTCGATCCCAGTGGCCAACGGGTCATGTCGAGTTCGTATGGCGATCCCCTGCTCGACGTCACCGGCAACGGCCGCTGGGCGGCCTACCACAATGCCGAGGGCAAGCTGTGCCTGACCGACTTCGGCAAATTCAACGCCGGCCTCGGGGTCAGAGCCAACGTGGCGGTGTTCGCCGAGTAACCGGGCCCAACCCCCAACCGCTCAGCCGGCCTCCGGCGGTGAGGCCGGCGGCGTCCGCCACACCGATTCGGGCCTGGTGTCGGTCGCGCTGTTGACACCGATGCAGATCAGGGTCATGTCGTCGTACTGCGCGGCTCCGGTCGAGTAACCTTTGAGCGAACCGAAAATCTCGGAAGCGATGCGTTCGGCCGGCGCGTTGTTCTGCGCCAACATGCGAAATGCGTCGCGCAGGCGTACCTTTCCCCAGGCGTTGTTGTCGCGATCGCGGGCGTCGATGATGCCATCGGTGTACATCAACAGGCGATCGCCCGGGGCCAGCGGCGCCTCGGCAACCGTGTAGTCGTCGATGTCTTCATACAGACCGAGCGGCAGACCGTCGGCTTCCTTGAGTTCGACGACCGCGCGCGTCGCCGCCTGGTAATGCAGAAAGAATGGATGGCCGGCCAGGCAATATTTGAGCTGACCGGTGCGCGGCCGCAAGCACAACATACCAGATGTAATATATTGTATTCCTTGCGAATACTGACAGAGCACCCGGTGCGAGTGCTTCATGACCAGCCCCGGATCATCGAGCGTGCGCCCAGCTTCGTGGAACTGGCTGATCGCCAGAACCGTCAACAGCGCGGCCGGAATGCCTTTGCCGGCAACGTCGCCGACAATGACGGTCAGCGATCCGTCTTTCGGTTCGACGAAGGTGTAGAAGTCACCGCTGACCGTCTCAGCCGGTTCGAATTTGACCGCCACATCGAGGCCCGGAACTTCAGGCAACATGATCGGGAGAAACTGCGTCTGGATCGTGCGCGCGATGCGCAACTCCTCGACGAGACGATCGGTCTTGCGCAACTGCTCGACCAGACGGATATTGGCCACCGACACGGCCAGTTGCGACCCGAAGATGGTGAGCAGACGGAGATCCTGGGAGGTGAACGGACTGCCATCGCGGCGATCGGACACCGACAACACCCCGATGACGTCTTCCTTGTGAAACAGCGGGATACTGATGAACGCCCGCGTTTTGTAGTCGTCCTTCATCATGTGGGCAAACCGTTTGTCGGCAGCCATGTCGTTGACCAGCAGCGGTTTGCGCCGTTCGATGACCATTTCGGAGATCGGCGCCGATCTCAGGAAGGTGCGATGCATGATGCGCCGATCGAGGCCGATGGCTTCGAGAATATACAACCGACCGGACTCCGTTTCGCGCAATACAATTGATGCACGTTGTACTTTCAGCATCACTGGCAGTTGTTTCACGATCAACCGGATCAAC
>CAZADH010000222.1:0-10506 GCA_964483805.1 uncultured bacterium | reverse complement strand
GCTGGTGCAGCACGGCGGCCCAGCGCTCGCGCAGCTCGGGCAGACCCGGGTCGGGGGTGTAGCAGTGGGTATCGGGGTTGGCCAAAGCCGCGGCAACCCGGGCCACGGCATCCTCGGGAGGAGGGTAGTCGGGCACTGCCTGGCCGAAGTTGACCAGCGTACGGCCGGCGGCCCGGCGTTGCGCCGCCAGAGCGTTGATCTCGGCGATGCCCGGGAACGCCGTGCGTTGCAGAAGCGGGTTGATGGGCAAAGTCATGGGCGGCTACCGTTCAACCACGGCGATATCTGGTCTCGGCATCTGGCGCACCATTGCTCCGCTCATGACTCGGAGTGCGCAGGTGCTGAAGCAAAGCCAAGGATGCATACGGTGTATGTCGTATGTCAACGGCCGGGAAAATCCGCAAGAAGCTTGCGCAGCGGCTCGACCTGGCGTGCCGGCACGGGCCCGACAATGGTCAAGAGCAGGTTGTCGGGGCGCAGCAGGCGGCGCGCGGTGCGCGTGAGGGCGGCCGGGGTGAGGTCGAGAACGTCGGCGAAGTCGTCGCTGAATTGGCGGGGGTGCTTGCCGAGCGCGCGTAGGCCGACGATGGTCGGGTAGTCCCACAGGTCTTGCGCGGCGAAGCGCTTTTCTTTGGCGTACTGCTGGGCCATCCAGTCGCATTCGTCGCGGGGAATGCCGTGGCGCACGCGCTGGCCCAGCATGTCGAGCAGCGCGCCGATACCGGCCTGCAGCCGGTCGGGGTGCAGGGTCAGGTCGATGTGCAGGGCGCTGCCCTGTTCGTAAACGTCGAGATCGGTGCCGAGTGTGTAGCAGAACCCCTGTTCTTCTTGGAGCACGCGGCGCAGGGGCGAGCTGGGGCCGCTGTCGAGCAAGCGCCAGAGCGCCTTCTCGTGTTCATGGGCCCGGCTGGTGCAGGCATGGCCACGGCACGAAAGTCGCACCAGGACCTGGCTGCGCCCGCCTGTAAATACACGGTGCACCTGGGGTCCGGTGTATTCGGGAACGGTGGCAGGCACCACCGGCAACGGCAAGTCGTCGGGTTCCTGCCAGCGGCCGAACGAGGCCTTGACCGCCCGCTCGGCGGTGCGCCGGTCGAAGCGGCCCGAAACGATGAGCACCGCATTGCCGGGGCGATAGCAGGTGCGCAGTTGCCGACGCAGATCGGCGGCGGTGAACCGTTGCAGGGCTGCAGCAGTGCCGAGAATCGGCCGGGCGTACGGGTGCTTGCCAAACAACACCGCGGCGGCCAGTTGGTCGATGGCGATCAGGCGGCCCCGCTCGTCGAGTTCCTCGCCGAGTTCTTCGAGGACGATCTGTCGCTCGGTCTCGAGGTCGGTCAGTTCGGGTTCGGTAACCATCGCGTAGAGCAACGCCAGGCCTTCGGCCAGATGCTCCGGCAGCAGTTTGTGCCAGAGCATGGTGAGGTCGCTCGACGTCGCGGCGTTGGCGTCGGCGCCGATGGCATCGAGTTGCCGGGCGAGCAGCGTCGAGGTCGGCGCGGTGGGGATGCCGCGAAACAGCATGTGTTCGAGGAAGTGCGCGATCCCCGCGTCGCGGGGCCGCTCGAAGGCGGGGCCGCAGCGGACGGCGAGGGTGACGCCGACCGCGGGCGCCTCGATGGGCGCGAACACGACGGTCAGGCCGTTGGGCAGCGCGGTAACACGACACGAAGGAAACAGGCGGCTGGGATCGAGCATGGCGCATCTTACCGCGGTCAGGGCGCGCGTGCCAATCCGGGTGTTTGGGTGTGGGTGCCGATTGGTGATAACATCGTCATTGGCCCGGTCCTGCGAACCTGGATGTCGATGAGGTCGTGTCTGCATGTATCTGCCGCTGCTCCAGAACATTGCCCTGCTGATTACGCTGGCGGTGATTCATGACCGGATTCTGCGGCAGTGGGAGCGTGCCTCCCTGGCGCGGCAGGTCGTCTCGGGGGCGCTCTACGGTGGAGCGACGGTGATCGGCATGATGACGCCGCTGGTCTTTTCACCCGGGCTGATCTTCGACGGCCGGTCGATCATCCTCGGCGTTGCCGGTCTCTTTGGCGGCGTGCGCGTCGCCGCCGTCGCATTGGCGATTTGTGTGTCATACCGCGTATGGCTCGGTGGCCCCGGTATGTGGGTGGGAATCAGTGTGGCGGTGGCGTCGGCCATACTCGGAGTTGCCTATCACTGGCTGCGTCGCTCGCGTCCGACGTGGGTTGGCCCGCTGCATCTCTTTGCGTTCGGGGTGGTCGTGCACGTGGTGATGCTGCTGCTGATGTTCAACCTCCCGGGCGGTCGGTCGTACGAGGTGCTCGCCGAGATCGGTGTGCCGGTGATGCTCTTCTACCCGGCGGCGACCTGGTTGATCAGCCTGTTCTACCTCGATCAGGAGACGCGGCAGGCGTCGGAGGCTGCCGTGCGGGCAGCCGAACAACAGTACCGGCGGATCATCGATACGGCGCAGGAAGGCATCTGGACCATGAATGCCGACCACGTCACCACCTGGGTGAATCCGTATTGTGCCGCTTTGCTCGGGTACACCCCCGACGACATGGTCGGCCGCACCGTCGAATCGTTCCTGTTTGCCGAAGATCTGGGCGACCATGGCGAGCAGATGAACAGTCGGCGCGAAGGGCGCCACGGCATGTACGAGCGCCGCTTTCGGCACAAGGACGGGCACCCCGTTTGGGCGATCGTTTCGGCGACGGCGTTTATCGATGAGGCCGGGCGGTTTCAGGGATCCCTGGCCATGATCACCGACAACAACGAACGGCGGCGGGCGCAGACCGAGAAGGAGAATCTGCAAGCCCAGTTGCTGCAAGCCCAGAAAATGGAGTCGGTGGGGCGTCTTGCCGGCGGCGTGGCGCACGACTTCAATAACATGCTCAGTGTCATCATTGGTCATGCCGAGATGTCGTTGCCGGGGTTGCCGCAAGACCAACGCGTGGCTGCAAGTCTGCGAGAGATTCTGCTGGCAGCGCGCCGTTCGGCGGAGCTCACCCGTCAGTTGCTGGCCTTTGCCCGCAAGCAGACGGTGACGCCCAAGGTCATCGACCTCAATGAGGCGCTCACGGGCATTGTCGAGATGCTGCGTCGGCTGATCGGCGAGGGCATCGATCTGGTGGTGTGCCCGGAGCCGTCACTGGGATTGGTGCGGCTCGATCCGACCCATCTCGATCAATTGCTGACCAATCTGGTCATCAACGCCCGCGATGCGATCACGGGGCATGGCACCATCCGCATCGCGACGCGCAATGCCTCGATGGGTCCCGTGGCACGGCCCCCGGCGCGGACCGACGGTCCCGGCGTGGAGGAGCCCTGGCCAGGAATGGCGGCAGGTGAATACGTCATATTGACGGTAGCCGATACCGGCAAAGGCATAGATCAGGAGATCGCGGCCCGGATTTTCGAGCCGTTCTTTACCACCAAGGAAGTGGGCAAAGGGACCGGGCTTGGCCTGGCCGTGGTGCACGGGGTGGTCCAGCAGAACCAAGGTTTCATCAAGGTCGACAGTGAGCCGGGGACAGGAACGACGTTTGCGCTTGCCTTTCCGCGGCATGTCGGCGCCGAGACGGCAACGACCGAAACCCCGGTCGCCGTCGAGAGGGCCGATGGCCATGCCACCATCCTGGTGGTGGAGGACGAGTCGTCGTTGTTGGCCTTCACACAGGCGCTGTTGAGTGAACTGGGCTACAATGTGTTGGCGACGCGGTCGCCCCGCCAGGCGCTCGAAGTGGTGCGAGGCACCGCCGGTCCGATTGACCTGCTGATTACCGACTGCGTCATGCCGGAAATGAACGGTCGTGAACTGGTGACCCAGGTTCGCCAAATCAGGGAAGACATACGGTGTATTTATATCTCCGGATATGCGGCGGACGTTCTCGGTGGTGAGGGTCTTGCTGACGGCACCGGGGTGTTCTTGCAGAAACCGTTCACGATTCGCCAGTTGTCTGACACGGTACGCCAGGTGTTGGCGTCGCCCCGCTAGTGCGGTCGAGCGAGGCCGGCGACGGGCTGGCCGGCCTCCGGGCGGTTCAGCCCTCGATGTCGTTGCGTTCGGCGATGGTGACGGCGATGAGGTTGATGACCACGACGAGCGCCAGCGCGTAGACGGCGGCGGTCAGGTCGTAATCCCAGGGGAAGCCGTGTTGACTCAACGCGATGTCTTTCAGGTCGAACAGGCCGAAGTTGGGCAGCAGGTAGTAGATGGTGGCCACCAGCCAGAACAGAGGCCCGGAGCCGGTCTCGTCGAGAAAGAAGTGCACCGAGAAGGTCAGGTTGCCCAGCGCGTAGGCGAACAGCGTGAGCAGCAGGGCCACGAAGAAGCCACCGATGACCGAGCAGCACAACGTGACCGCCGCGAGCACGGTCAGTTCCCAGAACACCAACAGCAGGCAGCGCAAAATCAAGACGGTGACATCGAACCCGGCCAGCGTGATCAGCGCCGCGAAGATGGCGGTCATGATCAGGTAGACGGCGGTCAGGATGGCAACGACGCCAAGATACAACCCGATGACGATGGTGCCGCGTCCGAGATTCATGGCCAGCATCGCATGCAATGTATGACGTTCGCGTTCGGTGGCGAACAGCGGCAGAGTGGTGAAGATCACGAGAATCAGGCCGAACAGTCGCACCATGGCCAGGCCCGCGTCGATGGCCAGGCGGTCGCGAAAGGCCGACTCGCCCTGCGCCGTGATGGCCAGAAAGAAGACCTGGGCAATCGCATAGAACAATACAATCGAATACACCCGGGCATGCAGGCCCTGGGCGAACGTGTTGCGGGCAATCGCGAAAACCGGGCGGAGTCGGTCGCGCAGGGTCGAACTCATCGGGCGCGCTCCTCGGCTGAAAGCGGGGCGGCATGCTGGTGGAAAATCGCCTCGAGCGGGTCTGTTTCGGCATGCAGGTTGACCAGTCGCCACTGCCGTTGCCCCAACGCCGCGAGCAGGCGGTCGCGGGCGGCCTCGTCGGCGAGACGGAGCGTGGTGGCCACTTCGTTGTGGGCCAGGCAGTCGCCAAACCCGCCGACGGCGTCACCGCTCAGGCCGGGGCCCTCGAGCGTGGCCAGGTAGGGCGGTTGCGGGCGGGTCCAGTCGGTGCGGGTCAGCGTGGTGGTGAGCCGGCCGCCCATCATCAGGCCGACCCGATCGGCGACCTCGCGGGCGAACGGGGCGGCATGGGTATTGATGAACACCGTTTTGCCGCGGACCCGTGCTTCGAGCACGAGTTCGCGCACGAGTTGCTGTCCGAGCGGATCGAGCCCGATGATCGGCTCGTCCATGATGATCAGGTCGGGGTCGGTGAGCAGAGCGCGGCACAGATTGAGGCGTTGCAGCATGCCCTTCGAATAACTGCTCATCGGTTTGGGACCATGGGCGGCGATACCCGTGCGCTCGAGCAGCGTGTCGATGCGTGGGCCGATCAGGTCGTGGGGCAGGCGGGCCAGTTCGGCAAAGTGGTGCAGAAAACCACGCGCGTCGAGATGCGGGTAGAGCACCGGTTGCTCGGGAAGATAGCCGACGCGGGCCCGGGCCGCGGGCAGGTGCACCGGCAGATCGAACAGCTTCGCTTCGCCGGTGGTGGGCCGAACGAACCCGAGCAGCACCCGCAGCAACGTGGTCTTGCCCGCGCCGTTCGGGCCGAGCAGGACGAACACTTCGCCGACGCCGATGTGCAGATCGATGCCGCGCAGAATCTCGACGACGGTGCCGCGTGGGTGCCACGCGCCGTCGCGGTAGCCGAAGTGCAGTTGGTTGATAGCGATGGCGAACATGAGGGCGGGTCCTATATCGTGAAGCGCGGCAAACGTCGGCAGATGCAGCAATATATCATATTGATCATGCGCCTTTGTCGGCAGGGTTGGCCGAGGCGATCGCGCGCGCTCGTTGCCGCCAGAATAGCAGGGCGATCGCCAGGACGACAGCGACGACGACGCGCCGGCGCAACTGGGTCTGCTTGCTGTCGAGGGTCAGTTGGGTGAACGCGAGCAACATCTTGTCTTCATGGGTGTGCGCACGTGGTGCGGTGCCGTCGCCCGCGGTCGGCGTGGCGAGCATGGCCTCGAGGGTGGGGCGCGCATCGCGGAACTTGTCGTCGGTCATGTAGGCGCGCCAGGTGTCGACCGACCCGGTGGCCGGAGCCGGCACCTGGGCTCCGGCGGTCGCTGTGGCGCCCAGGGCGACAAGAAGAAATACAACGTATGTCAAAATGCGGCGGTTCCGCTCAGTGTGCATGGGGGACGTCCTGGGGGCCGAGGCGGTGACCGAACCGCGTCAGTAGCCAGTTGCGCTGACGGGTGGCGAAAGCGCGGGCACTGGGCTCGACGTCGGGGCGGGCCAGCAGGCGGTCGATTGCGGCCAGGGCTTCTTTCGGTTGATCGAGGGCGCGGTGCAGGTGAAACTGCAAACGTTCGACCATCAGGTGGTGCTCGGGGATGGCTGCCGCCCGCTCGGCATACGGCAGCGCGCGCCCGGGTGAGCCGACGACGGCGAGCAGTTGCCACGCCAGTTCGTGGCGCAGTTCCCAGGATTTGGGGTTGAGGCGCATGGCGTGTTCCATGTCGCGGATCGCTTTCTCGCGCAACGCCGCATCGTCTTCACGCACCGCGCGGGTGAGCCGCATGCGGGTCTTCAACCCCCAGGTGTCGACATCGCTGGGGTCGAGCCAGGTGACGGCGTCGAGCAGCGGCAGCAACCGATGGTAGTTGGCGAGGATGTTGGTCGAATCGCCGAAGAACTGGATCCAGAGAAACCCGCGGGCCAGTTCGTTCAGATGCAGCATCGAGGCCAGCACCACCATCGCTCCGCCGGCTTCGCCGAGGCGTTGGGTGCGGCGTTGCAGCGAGGGTTCGTCGAGACGCCGCTCGAGATGCGACGACGTGACGATGATGGTCAGCAGGCAGGCCAGGGCCAGGAGGCGGCGGTTCATGCGACGCTCCGCTCGACGTCGCGCGTGCGGGCAATCGGGTCGATGAAGAGGACGACGGCAACATTACGCACGGTGGTCGTCTCTCTCGATCGACGAATCAGCCGCCAGCGCCGCGACGAAAGCGCGTGCGGCGGTGAGATCGGGGAGCCGGTGCCGGGCGCAGGTATCGGCGGGACCGATGCGGATGGTGACGGCGTCGTGGCCGCCGGTCGCAGGGGCGCAAACGGCCGAGAACATCGCTTCGTCGGCGCGGTCGTCGCCGATGGCAACGTGCAATACATCGTCGGCGATGGTCGCGGAGCGCGTGGCCACGGCCAGCACTTTGCTGATGCCGCGTTGGCGCACCTCGATCACTTCGAAGCCGTGCAGCACATCGATCGGCAGGTCGGCCGCCTCGGTGGCGAGTCGCTGCAACAGGCGCGCGGCCTGCTCGGGGCCCAGCGGTTTCTCGACCGGCCGGTAATGCCACACGAGCGTGGCCGATTTTTCTTCGATCCAAGCTCGGGGCGTCGCGGTGACGAACTCGGTCAGAAGCGCGCGCACGCGGTCCTGCCACCCGGTCAGCTCGGGCAGGTGTCGCGTCCAGGCGGGCACCCCCGGGGCGCGCGACCACAGACCGTGCTCGGCATGCAGGTGCACCGGGACCTCGGCAAACCAGGTGCCGAAAGGCTCGCGGTCACGGCCACTCACGAGGTGGATCTCGACGTCGGCGCGTCGGCCCAGGGCAGTGATCCATGAAATCAGTTCTGGGTCAGGGATTGCGAGGTTGGGGTGCGGCGCGAACCGCACCAGCGTGCCGTCGTAATCCAACCACAGGACCAACGGGCGGCGGGCGGCGATCACGCCGCGTGCGAGCGTGACCGCGTCGGTGTACGGTGGCGCACCCATGGGTGATCCCAGCGTTGAGGCAGTGGTTGCGTTGTCGGCGCACATGCGCGCATGGTGACACGAACGCGGCGCTGCTGGCAAATCGGGCAAATCGGTGACGCACGCTCTATTCAGACGAAAAAAGGTATGCGTCCCCGATTTCCGAAAGTATGCGTCCCCTCTTTGCCTACCGCTGGTTCACCGGGGGGCTGGTCGGGTGATACCAGAGGTAGGGCAGGTTGCGGACAATGCGCCAGCGGCCGTCCTGTTCGCGCTGCCACGTCACTTCGTAGCGCACCACGCCAGAGTCGACGGTGCCGAGCAACTGGGTGTTGATCACCTTCACCTGGGCGTGGGTCAGCACACGCGCGACATCGGGGTAGGGGAACGACATGTTTTCGACACCGAAGTCGATGAACTCAACGTCGGTGCGGTTGAAGCGCGAGCGGGCGGTCAACAGCAGATTGGCCTTGGTCGAAGAGGCATCGAAGTCGTTGCCGAAGATCTCGCTGACGCCCGACGCCAGTTCGTCGGCGTTCTCGACGAGCACCGCATGGCGCAGCGACTGCATGGCGGTGAGAATCTCGCCCCAGCGCGCGTCCTGTTGCGGTTCGGTGGGGTGCGCGGTCGCGTAAGGCAGGTTGCGGTAGATCTTCCAGAACGAGCCTTCTTTGCGCCACCACACGTCGGCCGTATAGGTGAGCGTGGCCTTGTTGACGCCCGAAATGCGGCCCCGCACCGTGATCTGGGCCGATGCGCGCATGCGCGCCATGTTGTCGGGGGCGAACTCGAGATCGACGATCTTGGTGGTGCAGTCCAGCACCTCGTACCGCCGGAACCGCTCGCGGGTGGCGGCCATGAAGCCGGCGTAGTTGCTCGAGATGTCCCAGTCGTTGCCGAAGTCGGGCGAAATGTAATACGCAATCAGGTCGGCATCGTGGCGCAGCAGCGCCTGATACAGCACCTGGTGCGCTTCGCGCAGAATCGCCTCGCGGGCTTCGATGGCGCGGGCCGCGGTCTCGACGGGGCGTTTCACGATGTCGAGATCGAGAATGGTGCCGGGCACCGAGGAGGGCGGCAACTGCAGGGCAAACTTGAGGCCCAGGGTGACGCTGGCAATCAGGTTTTCATAGCCGCGGGCGGCGATGTCGGCGGCGGTCAGTTCCTTGCCCAACTCGGCACCGCGTTTCCAGATCAGGGCTCGCGCAGTGGTGTCGAGATCGACGGCCAGGTTGCTGACGTTGGTGTAGCGCAGGTCGTACGGATACACGCGGCGCAGCAGCACGACCTTGCCCGCCTGGGCCCGGATCATGAGATCGGGGGCGTAGGCCGCAGATGGTAGCGAGAAGTTGCCGGGGCGCGCGGCGTAGCTGGCCACGCCATTGAAGGAGACCAGGAACTTGCTGAAATCGGTGACGGTGATCAGGTCACCACGGGTCGAGGCCATCAACGTGGATTCGACCGGGTAGGCGATGCTCAGCTTGCCCGCGACGGCGTACGCCTCGGTCGGCCCGAGCGGATTGGGCGTGAGGTTGCCGTTCGTGCCGCAACCGGCCGCGAACAACGCGGCCAGCGCAAGTAGCAGAAACTGCAGCAGGCGACCCGCGATGGAGGGACGCGGGTGCGTGACCGGAGTCAGCCGATGATTCATATAGTAGAGTCATCGTCATTCCGAAAAACTCGCCGAAGTCCTGTCTGCGTGCTACGATCGTCGGTACCCTGTTGCGGTTGTGTGAAGCCGCATCCATGCAGGGTTTTGCGGGGGCGCTGGTGGGTCCTGTGTGCGGTCCGGGCGTATGCGTCGTGGTTCTGTCGAGTTTGCCGGCGTCGCGACCGGAGCGGTATGCGCCTCCAGTCGGGCGCGGGGTTCACAGTCTGCGCGTAGGTGCGCTTCGGAGGTCGATGTCGATGTTGCCGGGTCGCGTGGTGATGATGATCGCGCTGTTCGTCGTCCTGGCCGGCGCCGGGTTCGCCTGGGCGATGCAACACTCGGGCGTCGAGATGCGCGATCTGCTGCAACTGTTGGCCTTGCCGGCGGCGGTGCAGGTGACCCTGTTGGCTTTGTGCCTGCTCGTCTATTTTCTCGACGTGTGGCGGTACCGGGTCCTGGGACAAGCCATTGGCGTAACGGTGCCGTGGCGCGCCGCGCTCGATGCGGCCGTGGCCTGTTTCTTCTTCGCCTGGATCTCGCCGGGGGCGACGCTGGGAGCGCCGGCCGCGATCTACATGCTCGGCCGACGGGGCGTTCCCTGGGATGCGGCGACCCTGATGGCGTTCACGAAGACCTTTCTCGGCGTGTCGGTGTTGCTGGCGGCGGCGTTTCTGATCATGGCGACCGGTTATGGTCCAACGATGCCGGTGGTGGTGCAGTCGGTGCTGGTCAGCGGCACGCTCGTGGTCGTCGCCGTGATGGCGGTGTTGGCCCTCGGAGGATTGGTGCCAGAGCGGGCGACGGCGATTCTCGGTGCCGTGGTCGGCTGGTTGTCGGTGCGTCGTCCCTTCGTTGCCCCCGGTATTTTACGGGATGCGCTGACGGTGATTGCCGATACATGTGGTGGGGTCATCGAGCGATTGGCCCATTTTCGTCGTGCCGGCGCGGGAGGTCTGATCATGATCGTCGTGAGCAATATCGTGTATTTCTCGGCCCTGATCGCCATCGCCGTCGTGCTGGCCACGGCCTTCGACGTCACCTCGCTGGCGCGGGTCGCCGGCCTCGCCACGGTCTAC
>CAZADH010000221.1:5690-10614 GCA_964483805.1 uncultured bacterium | reverse complement strand
ATCGGTGACGATATCGCCCATCGCCCCGGCATCCGAGACGATCGGGACCCGTCCCAATGCCATCGCTTCGAGCAATACATTGGGCATACCTTCGTAGAGCGAGGGCAGCGCCACGAAATCACACGCCAGATAGTAGGCCGGCAGTTCCTCGCGGGCGCAGAACTCGAACCGCCGCACATTCGGGGTGAGTGCCGGGTCATCGAGAATCGCGGCCGTCGCCGCATCGGGGCGGCCGACCACCAACAGCGTCACCCGATCGAGGACCTGCGCCTGGCGCAGCGCTTCGAGCCACCAACCGATGCCCTTCTTGTCTTTGAGTTCGCCGAACAGACCGATAACGGGGGGGGCGGCACGGCGCGGTCCGGCGGGTTGGCCGGTGGACTCGCGGTTGTTGTGGTCGCCATGACCGGCCGGTTCCGCCGGTGTCGGGGTCAATTCTGCCCGCAGCTTCTCGGCGCGTGCGCGATCGGCCGGCAGCGGCGCCAGCCACTGGGCATCGACGGCGTTCGGAATCCAACTGACGGTCTTGCCCGGGAAGAGGGCGCGAATGCGGTCGGCCGCTTCGGGCGACACGGTGCCGACGTGGTCGGCCCGGCGCAGGGTCTCCGCGACGGTGTGCCCGAGTCGGGGCTCGAACCAGTCGCGGTCGAAGTCGTTGCCCCGCACGAGCACCAACGAGGGCAGGTGCAGCCATTGTGCATACGTTGTGGCACAGAACCCGGAAAAGTTGACGCCGAAGCCGACGACATGATGATACGGGGCGGCCCGGTGGTCGATGGTCACGTGGCGGAAAACGGTTTGCGCCGCGGTGCCGACCGCCTCGCCGACCGGCACGAAGCGGTCGAGGCCACCATCCCGCTCGTAGCGCGCCTCGCCCTGATCGGGGTCGGTGCGCGCCAGCACCCACACATCGACGTGAAACCCGGCGCGGCGCAGGTTACCGACCTGGCGGGCGCAACTGACGGCCATGCCACCGACCAGCGGCGGAAACCGCTCGGTGATCCAGAGGATGCGTCGCCGTGCTGCGCTAAATGTATTCATGGGGTATTTCCTCGGTTCGGTACTAATCGAATTTTGTGGCTACCCCGGGGGAACGTAGGGGCGCATGCGATGCGCCCCTACGGGGGGTAACGCGTTGGTGGGCAATCAACTCTCGCCGTGGTGGTCGAGGTTGGCCGGTTTCTCGTGGTCGACGATCTGCTGGTCGTCGAAGGTGCGGAAATCGGCGTCGCTGTAATAGCGGTGGTGGCCGTCGTACGACGGCTCGTAGGCGAGTTCGCTGTAGATCCCGGTGCGGCGGGATTCGATGTTGTCGGTCTCTTCGTTGACCGACAAGGGGTCTTCGCGCTGATCGGTCGCGGCACACTCGAGGCACGCCATCGAGCCATCGGTGCTCGGGGCCTGGTGCGCCAGGCAGATGGGACGACCGCAGATGCTGCACGCGCCCACGGCCGGCTCCGCGCAGTCGCGCAAGAAGAGGAACCCGCGCTTGTAGCGACAGGTATCGAACAGATCGCGTGGGCTCATCGGGCCGTCCTTTCGGGAATGGGTGCGAGCATCTTGGCCAGCTTCATCACGTGCAGCATCACGTCGGACGTGCGCACACACTTGTCGGGAGCGTCATCGCCGGTCACCTTGGCCAGGCGGCGTTTGAACCGGCAGCGTGCCCAACTGCGGTCACCCTTCTGCACGACCTCGCACTCGGGGCTCACCGAGGCGAACTGCAGCTTGCGCCGCGGGGCACGCAGTTCGATGAGGACGCTCTGGCGTTTTTTCCACTTTGTCTTCTTGCGGCTCTTGCCGTTGACGTTGGTCCATTCACGAACATTTCGTAAATACGTGCTCGTGAAGGTCAGGCGCACCCGACACTTGTTGGCCAGCGGCACGGTGAAGACGCACCACCGGTCGACAAACCGTGCCTGACGCTCGGTGGCGTTGCTGCGGCTGCTCTTGACCGGGTACTCGTCGGACCGATTGGTGTCGGCCGGTCCGCTTCCGTAGAATTCGAGTGAGGCCAGGGCACCGGGGGCCACATCGGGGCGCAGGGCGCGCAGAACCGGGACGAGCAGAAAGCGGAATTCATTGAACAGGTTGATCTCGTTGAAGATCTTGGTGCGAAACCAATGCTGATAGATGGCATAAAACGTCAGTCCGATGGGCACCAGCGCGCCCAGTACCAACGCGGCATTGACCACGCGCAGGTCGGTGATGTCGAGCGCGGCAAAGATGGCCGTGCCGCCGAAGGTCATCACGAAAATGCTGATGAATGCACCGATACAGCCGTACTGAGCCTTGTTCTTGCTGTCGGTCAGGGCGAGATCGACCCGCGTGTCGAACGCCGCCAGCTCGGCAAAGAGGCCGCGCCACGACTCGAACGTGCGCGTGCCACCCAGCTTCTTGTGTTTCAGCGCATACTGCGCCGACGGCGATACCTGATGCAGCGCCGGATCGCCACGGGCGTTGACGGGAAGCGGTCGCATGGTTCTGCCTTCTCGGTTGGCTGAGACGATGCTCATTGTCGCCGGTTTGCCTGCCAATTGGCAAGACCGAGAGCCAGTTGGGTGGCGGCAAGATCGAGTTTCGCCATCAGTCGATCGGCATCGGTCCACCGTGCGTCGCGAATCGCATCGTGCAAGGCGATGGCGTTTTCATACAGTTGCGTGGCCAGAGCATTGCCCGCCATCCCTTTGAAATCGTGCAGGAGCGCACGGGCCTGTGGGCCGTTGCGTGCCTCGAGCGCGACGCGGATGGCCTGACGGTCGGCATCGAGCCGGGTCATGAACATCTCGAGGACGCGTCGGTAGGTTTCGGGCTTCAACCCCAACCGACGCAAGCCCTGGTCGATGTCGAGTTGTGGGAGTGACGGCAGGTCTTTGCCCGCGGCGACCCCCGGGGTTGCGTTCGCGTACGACACGCGTGGTGCACCATTGCTGCCATGGAGGGCGGCCCGAAACGCAGGCTCGGGCGGGGCATCGGGGTCGACCGCGGGGGCAGGGGTGGGGGCCGAACGTGAGCTGATGACGGTGCGTAGCAACTGCAACAGGCTCGCGGGATCGATCGGTTTGACCAGATACTCGGTCATCCCCGCCGCGATCGCTTTCTCACGTTCATCTGCCAACGCGTTCGCGGTCAGCGCGATGATGGGCAGGTCGCGAAACCGGGGTTCGTTCCGCAGTCGGCGGACCGTGGCGAAACCGTTCAATCCCGGCATCTGTATGTCGAGCAAGACCACATCATACGATGTATGTAATGGCGCCGCTTGCAGACGCTCGATGGCTTCCAGCCCGTTGTGGGCGACATCGACCTGCATGTTGGCCATGGCCAGGATCTGGCGGGCAATCTCCTGGTTGATCTCGTTGTCGTCGACGACCAGGGCCCGCTTGCCGGCCAGCCCGGAGGTCTCGGGCAAGGGTGGGGCATCAACCGTCTCGGCCGGGCCGCTCATCTCGTTGGTCGGCTGGGCCGTGCTCCGACCGAACCGCGCCGTGAAGCTGAACGTCGAACCGTGACCCGGCTCGCTGGTCACCTCGATCCCACCGCCCATCATCCCGACGATGCGCTTGCAGATGCTCAGACCCAGCCCGGTGCCGCCGGGTTGCACGGTCCCGCTGGCATCGACGCGGCTGAAGGGCGTGAACAACCGCGGTAACTGATCGGCGGGAATGCCGACCCCGGTATCGCGAATCGAGAAAGAAAGCAATACATCGTCCGTATTCACCTCGATGGCGTTTACCGTCAGTTCGACGCAGCCTCGTTCCGTGTATCTCACGGCATTGCCGAGCAAGTTCATCAAGACCTGGGTCAGGCGCAACGGATCACCGATCACGAAACCCGGGAGGTCGCCGGGCACGCGCCACTCGAGCCGCAGGCCTTTGCTCCCGGCCCCTGGTTCGATCATGCCGCGCAGGTTCTCGAGAATTTCGGTCAAGCGGAACCGGGTCAGGTTCAGCTCGAGTTTGCCGGCTTCGATCTTCGAGAAATCGAGCAGATCGTTGATGATGCCGAGCAGCGATTTGCTCGAGGTGTGCATGCGTCGTAAATACTCGCTCTGCTTGGCCGTCGGGTTGGTGCGCAGAAGCAGATCGGCGAAGCCGAGAATCGCATTCAGCGGTGTGCGCAGGTCGTGCGAGACATTGGCGAGAAACAGGGTTTTCTCAGCACTGGCGGCTTCGGCGGCGTTCTTCGCCTGCTGCAGCTCGTGGGTGCGATGGGCGACCAGCTCTTCCAGGTTGCGGCGGTGTCGGTCCAGTTCGCTCTGCATCTCGCGGCGCTCGCTGACGTCTTTGAAGACTCCCAGCCACACCTCGCCATGTTCGGGGTGCGTGAACGTCGAGATCGTTGCCGCCGCCCAGAATGGGGTGCCGTCGTGGCGTCGCATCTCGAATTCGCCCTTCCAGACCCCTTTGCGCAACATCTGTTCGTTGATCTCGGCGGCGACGTCATCGGTGGTTCGTTCCTGGCCGGCGAGCATGTGGGCGATGTTTTTGCCGATCAGTTCCTGGTTCTGAAAGCCGGTCAACTGGTCGAACCCGGGGTTGGTGAACACGATGGCACCGTCGCCCGAGCGCACCAGGCAGACGCCGATCGACATGGCGTCGAGAATCCTCGACTGCAGCCGGATTTCTTCGGGCGTGGCGCGAGCACTGATGGTCAGGTGGCGGTAGCGCGTCGGCAGAACCGGCTCGATTGCGCCGAAACTCTCGATGATCGAGAAACTGCCATTGCTGTGGCACTGTGCCAGGAAGGTGTTCACCCGGGCGTGGTGGATGCCGCCGTTCATGGTCACTGGCCCTTGCGGACCCTCGAGGTGGACCGATTGCAGCGCCTCGACCACTGCCTCCGCATCGGTGCTGCCCGCCTGGTTGACCGCGGCCGCAAACGCCTGCACGCACAACCACGTGCCTTCGCCGAAATTGGTGAGCGT
>CAZADH010000221.1:0-5680 GCA_964483805.1 uncultured bacterium | reverse complement strand
CGAAACCCCCGGCATCGTCGCCAGTTTCGCGAGATAAGCTCGGTTCTCAGGGGTGTCGATGGTCATGAAATAGGTGTTGCTCGAGTAGAACCCGTCGCGAACCTCGGGCTCGAGCAGCCCGGCCATGGCTTCGTCGAAGTGGCCGGTGACCACGGCCGACAGGCGTTTCAGTCCGGCTTGTGAGAAAGCCGTCAGCATGTTCAGTTGGTCGGTTCCCGCAAAGTAGGGGACGAACACATCGGGGCGCGCCCTGGCAATGCGGTCCAAGAGACCCTTGATCTCTGCTGTCGGCACGCCGATCGCAAAATACTCTTCGCCGACCACGGTGCCGCCGCACTCTTCGAGCGCTCTCTTGGCGGCGTCGATCGAGCCGCGGGGCCACTCGTAGTTGTTGCCGGCAAAAAACATCCGCGGCCCGAAGCGCCGGACCATCGAGGGAATCATGCGATCGATCTGCTGGTTCGGCAGGGCGGCAAAGTGAAAGAAATACCGACTCAGGATGCTGCCCTCGTAGAACGAAAAGTTGAGATACGGAATCCGTCTCGGCTCCGCCACACGGTAGGCCACGGCGATGCGTGAGTTCGACAGCAGGTTGCCGATCAGGCCGACGCAGCGGTGATCGTCGATGAGGCGAGTGGCGGCTGCGATGGCCGTGGGGGGTAGGCTGCCGTCGTCTTCAATGACCAGTTCGAGCTCGCGGCCCAGGACACCGCCGCGGGCATTGACTTCGGCGCACGCGATCTGTGCCGCCCTACTGATCTCCTCTCCGTACATCCCGACGATTCCGGTCAATGGGGGCATCAACCCAAGTCGAATGGGTGCAGATGAAGATCCAGTCATAGAACTCTCCGGGTAACGAGGATCATTGGATTCGATTATATCAAGATTCGTTCAAGTTGTCGCCGACGGGTTGGGGTCGGCCGAGGCCCGCGACGCGATTGAACAACTCGGCGAGCCGGGGATGCACCACCGCGGGATGAAACCGTCGCTGGGCCGTCATCCGCGCCGCATCGCCCAGCCTCCGGATGCGGGCCGGATCGGCGAGCGCGGTCTGGAGCGCATGGGCCCAGGTGCGGGGTTCATCGGCAGCGATGAGCACACCGTCGCGATCGGGTTCGATCAACCACCGGGTGACGGCAAGATCGGCAGCCAGCACCGGCACGCCCGCCGCCATCGATTCGACGATCTTCACCGGGCAACACCCCTGCACGACGTTGCGCGTTGTGTTGCGCAACGGGGCGCAGGTGAACTCGAGCCACGGCAGGCTGGCAGCAAGATCGGCGGGTGACAACGCCCCGTGCAGGTACGCCCGCGTCTCGAGGCCCAGGTGCCGGATTCTTCTGCGCAACGGTCGCAGGGTGCGCGGCGCTGCCCCCGAGGCGATGAACAGCCGCACGTCGGGCCAGGCGGCGTGAATCAGGGCCCATGCATCGAGCAAGTGGTCGAGCCCTTGCCAGGGATGATTGCTGCCGATGTAACCGAACCAGCGGCCGCGTTCGAGTATCTGCGCCGGGCAGTCGCTTCGCGCGTGCGCCGAGGGTGTACCCGTGGCAAAGAACGTAGCGTCGGCGACGTTGGGCATCAATACAATGTGTTCTCTCTCGACCCCCAGGCCCACCAGTGCCTCACGGGTCACGGGCGACACGGTCAATATCGTGTCGGTGCGTTGCAGGCAGCGCCACTCGAGGTCGGCGATCTTGGCTTGCAAGGTCGGGGCGTGCGCGAATGCCGGCCAGGTGTAGGCCAGTTCCCATGATGGGAGCGCGTTGACCTCGAAGATCGAGGGTGTGTCGGGCCAGGCGGCCTGCGCCGGCGCCCCGCTCCAGGGATCGCGGAACACGAGCAACCGCGGCGCCTGCCCGAGTGCGCGCAGTGTCGAGGCGACAAAGTGACCGAAGTCGACCGTGCGTTGCAGGAAATTCGGGTCGTGGCCCCGGTGCCGCACGATGATGAGGCTGCCTGCCCCGGATGGGGGCGGTGCCGCGGGCGCAGGTGGGGCCGCAAGGTCATCTTCAATCTGTATTGACGGTGTATTGCCATGGCCGCAACACAACAGCAACACGGGGCCGCCCATTTGCCGCAGGGCTGTGACCATCGAGGCAATGTGGCTCGAGGCCCCCTTCGCCCGCGGAAACGCCTCGAACGCCACATACACGGCCGCGAACGACCGACCGCGCAGCAGTCGCGCCAATCCCGGCGTGACCGTCATCTCATGGGTCTCGTTGCCCAGTCACGGTGTCGCTACGCGGGGCGCCACCGGGGGACACGTCACCACTGGCGAACGATCGTCCCTCACGGCAGCTCACTTGTAGGCGAGCAGGTTGCCGGCCGCCGTGCAGACCACCAACGTGCCGTCGACGAGGATCGGCATCGCCTCGAGCGGTTCGCCGATCTTCTCTTCCCAGGCCGGTTTGCCCGTGCCCAGTTCAAAGGCCCATAGGGTGCCGCCGCGCGTGCCGACGAAGACGTGACTGGTGCTTACGCAGGGGCCGCCCTTGACGTCGCTGCCGGCCGCGGCTTCCCACTTCTTCGTGCCTTTTTCGAGATCGAGGGCGACCACCTTGCCGCCAACGGTTGTAAATACAACGAGTTTCTCAGCGACCGCCGGGGTGCAGCGCACCGGTTCGCCCGCGGTGTAGACCCACAGTTGCTTGCCGGTGGCCGTGTTGAAGGCCTCGACGGTGCCCTTTTCGGTGCCGGCGATGACCCGCGCTTCTGCCAGGGTTGGCCCACCCATGCCGCCGCGCGAGACGTCGGCCGTCCAGACGACCTTGGCTTTTTTGAGATCGAGGGCGATGACCGTGTGGCTTGCGGTGTTCACGAAAGCGTCTGAACGCTCGATGGCAACCGGCCCGAAGATCGGGCTGCCCAGATTCAGTTCGACCTTCTTGAGACCGGTGGCCGCGTCGAGTCCGTAGAAGCCGTGATCGAACGAACCGAAGTAGAACCGGTTCGACTCGTACGCCGGCGCCGACTTGACCGGCGCCTGCGCTTTGAAACGCCACCGTTCGTGCCCGTCGTCGCTGGCGAGCGCGTAGACGTCGCCCGACTGGCAGCCGACCAGCACGGTGCCCGAACCGACACAGGGTGACACCGAGATCGGGGCCGTGGCCAAAAACTCCCACTTGAACTTGCCCGAGGTCAGGTCGACGGCGAACAACTTGTGGCGCACCGTGCCCACGTAGATCGTGCCGCCGCCGCCCACGGGCGCCGCCAGCACCGGGCCGACGACCACCGAGAACAGCTTCGCCATCGGCACCTTCGTCGCCGTGCCGGTGAAACCGCAGCGATAGACGTCTTTCATGGCACAGGGCCACGCCTGCGCCCACGCCGCGCCGCCAGCAAGAATCGTGACGGCAACCAGACCGACGGCCAGTTGCAATATGGTATACATACGTGGCGTTCGTGACATCGGCAACCTCCTGCGCGCAAGCGATCTCGCCCCGATCATGGCACAAACCGCGGCCGCGGGCAATACGCGACCAGCGGCGCCCTCATCGGTGCGCCCGCCGTTCGCCCGTGCCACCTTGCCGGTCGCCAGGCGGGCAGGCAGGGCAGGGGATGGGCGGGCGACGCGTGATTACAGGTCGGCGAACAGGGCTGTGCTCAGATAGCGCTCTCCGGCATCGGGCAACACCGTGACGATCAATTTGCCCTTGTTCGCCGGCAGCGAGGCCAGTCGGTGGGCGACCGCCACCGCGGCGCCGCACGAGATCCCGCAGGTGATGCCTTCTTCCCGATGCAGGCGGCGGGCGAACTCGAGCGCTTCGTCGTTCGAGACCGTGGCGATTTCATCGACCAGACTCAGATCGAGAATGTCGGGCTTGAAACCGGCGCCGATGCCCTGAATCTTGTGGGGACCGGGCTTGGGTTCTTCGCCCCTGCGAATGGCCGTGAGAACCGGCGAATGAATCGGTTCGACCGCCACCGACCAGATCGCCTTTTTCTTCTCGTGCTTGATGAAACGACTGACACCGGTGATGGTTCCACCCGTGCCGACACCTGCCACAAAAATGTCGATCGTGCCGTCGGTGTCGTTCCAGATCTCGGGCCCGGTTGTCTGACAATGTATGTCAGGATTGGCCGGGTTCTTGAATTGCTGCGGCATGTAGTGCTTCTTCGGATCGGCGGCGACGATCGCCTCGGCCGCGGCGATGGCCCCCTTCATGCCTTTGGCGCCTTCGGTCAGCACCAGCTTCGCGCCAAACGCCGCCAGGATCTTGCGCCGCTCGATCGACATCGTGTCGGGCATGGTCAGAAGCAAAGGATACCCGCGCGCCGCGCAGACAAAGGCGAGGGCAATCCCCGTGTTGCCGCTGGTCGGCTCCACCACGGTGACCTCTTGCGAACCCGGTCGTAGCACACCGTCGCGCTCGGCGGCCCAGATCATCGCCGCACCGACACGGCACTTGACCGAATACGCGGGGTTGCGCCCCTCGATCTTGGCCACGATCGTCGCCGGGAGCCCCTTGCTGATCGCGTTGAGCCGCACCAGCGGCGTGCCACCAATGCTTCGGCTGTTGTCTTCGAAAATTCGCACCATGGGGTGATCTCCTTGCCCTATCGATTTTTCGCGGCCGGCTGCGTGCAGGCACAGACCGGCGCGCCCGTCTCGAGCGGACCGGACGTCGCCGGCGCGCTCGGTCCACAGCATGGGGCTCCGTCACCGTCGCCCGGGCCGCAACACGAACCGGTCATCAGGAGCAGGGCGCAGCCCGTGCCCACGGTGACCGAGATCGCCTGCGCCGGGCAGTTGCGCGCACAGGCGCCGCACTCGATGCAGTTGTCTTTGCTGCGCAGGGTGACCCTGCGATCGCGATCGAGCGCCAGCACCTCGCGGGGGCACACCTCGAGGCAACGCCCACACCCGACGCAACGTGCACTGTCGGTGGCGAGCGTGACGACATCGGGTAGATACTGCATGTTCAGCTCCTTTTCAGGTCGGCAATCGCCCCGTGCGCCAACAAGAATGTCCCGATGCCGGCCAGAACCTTCATCGGCGTCACGTAGCGCGCAATCTCCCGCCGCACGCCCGACTCTGAGGTGATCGGGGTCGAACCGGTGAAATTCAGGGCCAGGTAGGCCGAAATCACCGGTTGCAACAGCAGGTGCCCAAGCGTCGTGGTGATGCCGCCGCCGGCTCTTGCCGAGGTCGCGACTGCAGCGACCACGCCCAGCACCCAGCCCTTGACCGTGAACGCGCGACCGGGGAGAACCGGCAGCAGAGCCGGCGTGCCGATCGTTCCGGCGAGTACCGCGCCGACACTGGGGCACCAGTAGCGTCGCACGAGTGTGGTCAGCGGTAGGCCGCGCAACCAGGCCACCACCACGACGGCAGCAAGCAGGCGCAGCAGATGCGGCAAGGTGGCGACGACCTCGACTGGCGTGACGATCAACCGCTCCGTCAGGTCGAACGTCACCCGGCGCATGGCGGGCGTGGCTTTCAGGCCGGCGTGCAAAAACGCCCCGATGTCGCGCGAGCGGACCGGTCCGTACACCACCGCGAATCCCGTTCGTCGCGTCACCTCGTGGGCCGCGATACCGGGTGCACCCAGTTGCGGCAGGATCACCTGACGATGGTTTACCCGCTCGGCCAGCGCCACCGCGTTGATGCGATGCACCAGTTCGTCGGTGCCGAAGGTGCCCTTGCCGGCCGCGCACCAGACGTTGACGCCGTCGG
>CAZADH010000220.1:0-10628 GCA_964483805.1 uncultured bacterium | reverse complement strand
GGGCGCGCCAGCCCGGGGCTCTCCAGCCCGGGGCCGGTTACGTCGGCGGGGCGTGCTCCGGTGGGGCGCACCGAGCGGGCGGCGGCACCGCCGATCCTGCTCATTCGCGAGAAGCTGTCGCGCGGCATGACCGTGGTGCTTGGGCTTATCCCGGTGTTGCTGGTGTTGTTCTTCTGGCAGATGGCCACGTCGGGCAAGATGGTCAACGTCGAGTTGCCGGCCGGACGGTTCGAGGCCGAACCGAAACCGGCACCCGAGCCCACCGGCAGTGGTGCCGAACCGCGGCGCGTGCTCGATCCGCGGGTGCGGGTCGATCCGCCGACGCCGCCGGCGGCCCCGGCCGCCGTCCCGCACTTCGTGCCGGGCACCCGCTTCGCGCAGACCGTGACCTATCTGGTGCCCAATGCGCGCATCGACCGCACCGAAGCCGGTCGTGACCTGTTGGTCGGCCAGCAGCGCTATGCGCTGTCGAAGTTCGAAGTTCCGGTGCGCGCCGGCGACGAGGCGATCGAGGTCGAGTTGCCCCCGGGGCAGATCACGCTGCGCACCGCCGACAAGTTGATCTATCGGTTCGAATGTGTCGAGACCCGCTGGTATTCGCCGGCGGTGTTGCCGAGCCTGGGTGAGGTGGTGCGGTCCGCCCATGACCTGTGGTACGTTCGCGATCTGCCGACCAACCTCTGGGTCTCGCTCAAACGCGTCGTCTACGGTTTCGTCATTGCTGTGGCCGTGTGTTTTCCGTTGGGTGTACTGATGGGCACGTTCACCAAGATCAAGGCGACCTTCGATCCGACGACGGTGTTTTTTGCGTATCTGCCGATTCCGGCCATTCTGCCGCTGTTTCTGCTGTTCTTCGGCATGACCGAGATGCAGAAATACATGTATCTGGCTCTGGCGTTCTCGATCTACTTGCTGCCCCTGTTCGTGCAGGCGGTCGACAAGGTTGACAATGTATTTCTCCAGACGGCCTACACCCTCGGTGCCAGTCGCTGGCAGGTGATGACCAAAGTGATGCTCGGCGTGGCATTACCCGATATTTATACGGCGATGCGCCTGGGCTTTGGCGTCGGTTGGGGCTACATCATTCTTGCCGAGATGGTCGACATGACCGCGGGCGGCGTCGGCGCGATGATTCTTGTCTCGCAGCGCCAGGGGCCGCGTGAACACATCTACCTGATTCTCGTCGCCATCGTGGCTCTGGCCTATTTGACCGACCTGTTGTGGCAGTTTGTTGGCGATCGGTTTTTCCCGTATCGGAGAGAGAAGCGATGAGTGATCCGCGCAACAAGCCCGCACCGGCGACTCCCAATCAACGCGTGCTGGGGGCCGAGCCGACCGTGCGGCCCCAGGCGCCGATTTCGGCCAGTCCATCGGTGCAAGCCCCCGAAATTCCGGGGGTGCCGCAAACCGTCATCGACCTGGCGGCCGTTGATGTCGAGCAAACCGGGGCGGCTTCGACGCGCGCATCGCAACCGGCCGTCGCCACGCCGTTGGCAGGCCCGGCCGCGGCGCGGGCCGCAGTGGGAGCGGGCGACGATGCGACCGCGGGTGACGGCGGCGCCTCGCTGACCTTGCAGGCTGCCGTGGCAGCGTCGGCAATGGCCGCCGGTGGGGCGGTGGCCGTCGGAGAGAAGCTGGCCGAGACCGCGCGCCCGGAGCGTGAAGAAAGGCCGGGTCCCGCCCTGCCCGCGGTGTCGCCGCGCTTGGCTGCTGCCATGGCGGCGCGCGGTCCGATCGTCCGGCCGCCGGTGGTGACGTTCCGCAACGTCAGCAAGGTGTTCAATCCCGGAACGGCCCAGGAGTTCAAGGCCCTCGAGAACATCAATTTCGAGATCGAAGACCTGCCCGACGTCGGCGAGTTCATCGCCCTGGTCGGCCCGTCGGGGTGCGGCAAATCGACGCTGCTCAACCTGATCGAAGGGTTCCAGGAAGTGTTTCCGCCCACGACCGGCGAGATTCTGGTGCGTGGGCAACCCGTAACCGGGCCGGGCAAAGACCGGGGCATGATCTTTCAGAAGTACAGTTCGTTCCCGAACCGCACCGTGCTCGAGAACGTCACCTTCGGTCTCGAACTCGAAGGTCATTACTCGCGCAATACAATGAATGACATGGCCATGGACCTCATCCGCAAGGTCGGGCTCGAAGGCCACGAGCACAAGTATCCCAGCCAGTTGTCGGGTGGGCAGCAGCAGCGCGTGGCGATCGCGCGCACGCTGGTGCTCAAACCGCGCATCATCCTCATGGACGAACCGTTCTCGGCACTCGACGAACCAACGCGGCTCGACATGCAGCGACTGATCCTCAAGCTCTGGAACGAGGTCGAGGCGACGGTGTTCATCGTCACCCACTCACTGGCCGAGGCCGCCATCCTCGCCGATCGGGTCTGGATCTTCGCCGCAAACCCCGGTCGCCTCGCGTGCGAGGTCATCGTACCGTTGCGGCGCGGCCCCGACACCGATCCAATGGCAATACAACGTGAAGCTCCTTTTCAGCAGGTGCTGGGCGAGATCACGGCGAAGTTCCGCGAGGTGTGCGGGGATCATCCGCAGACCTGCAAAAACCACGCGACAAAGGTGGCTGCCGCATCGTGACGCAGAAACTCGGATTTCTCGACTATCTCAAAGCCGCATTCGACGCCCGCCCGGAAGTCCCGATCATCGGGCCGTTTCCGGTCAACAAATTGGCAGTCTTGGCCTTCATCGGCCTGGGGTTCGTGAATCCGGGGTTCTGGTTTCTCGGGGCCGCCGGTGAACTCACCTATCTCTGGATGATGTCGACCAACCCTCGTTTTCAGCGTCTCGTCGACGCGCTGCACCGCGCGCAGCCCAACCCCGAACTGGGCGCGCAGTTGCAGCAGTGGGTCGATTCGCTCGAGGGCGCCCTGCGGCAACGGCTCGAACGGCTGAACGCCAATCTCGTCGAGGTCGGCCGCCTGATGCAGATGGGCAACCAGACGCCCGACTTCATGTGGGATTCCCGCTGTCAGACCATGAACCAGTTGACCGTGATCTTTTTGAAGCTGCTGGTGAACCAGCAGTTGATTCGCAAGAGTCTCAACATGACCAGCCGCAAAGACCTCGAGAACAGCATTCGGCAACTGCGCATCGACCTGACGCCCGAGAGCATCTCGGAAAACCTGAAGCGGTCGCTGATTGCGAACCTCGAGATTCAGGAGCGGCGTCTGGCCAACCTCGATAAGGCCAACGAGAATCTGTCGGTCATTGAAATGGAACTGACCCGGATCGAGAACCAGGCCCAGTTGATTCGCGAAGAGGTTGCGTTCAACCGCTCGCCGGATGCATTGCAGGCGAGCCTCGATCGGGTCACCTCGACGCTGGGCGATGCCGAGAAGTTCATGAACCAGCATGCCGATTTCCTGGGGTCACTGGCCCCAAGCAACGGTCTGCTCGACGGCAACGAAACCATGTTCGGCGGCACTTTGACAACCCCTGCCGTGTCGGGTACGACCTCGGGGCAGGCGGCGCCGCCGCCGTCGCAACCGCAATCCCAGTGATGCGCGCCGGTTTCCACGTTCCGGTCCGCCACGCCGACTTCGTCAAGGAGCACCGCCATGCCTAACATCCCACCGTGGGCCCAGGAAATGCGCGAGATCTTCAAGGGTGGCTCGGTGAGCCAGTTCATTTTGTACGGCAACATCTACGACCTGATCGCCAAGAATCCCGAGCAGGAAACCTCGCCGTTCGTGCCGTTGCGCGACTTCCTGGTGGCGTCGCAACTGGCGCCGTTCGATCTCGTGCTCGCCTACGATCGCAGCCGCGGCATTCGCACCCTGAAAGACGAGAACAAGAATTTCCTGTCGTTCCTGAACACCTACGACAGTTTCAACAAGACGTCGTTCGCCTCGGCGCCCGGCGCGATCACGGTCGACCCGAACAAGCCGCTCGAGTTGATCGATCGCCTGCTCGACTACACCATGCGCATGCGCAGCATCGACGAGAGCAAGTCGCCGCGCATCGGCATCGTCATCGACCACGCGCAGTTCCTGCTGCCGCGGTCCGACCCGGCCTATGTGCGGCCCGACACGGCCGACAGCCTGTTGCGGGTGCTCGAGTGGGCGAGCAATCCGGCCATCGTTTCGGCCTATGTGGCGACGATCATTCTCGCCGAGAACCTGGCCGATCTGCACCCATTGTTGACCGCCTCGCCGCACAACGCCAAAATCCGCATCGATCTGCCGCAGGCCGACCAGGTGCGGTCGTATATCGAGGTCTTGACAAAAGATATTGCAGATTTCAATACATTGTGTGATGTCGATCGCGCCACCCTTGCCAAGAAACTCGAGGGTTTGTCGCTGGTCGATATCCGCCACCTGGTGCAGCGGGCGATGAAGAACAACCAGCGCATCTCGATGGACTATCTGAAGTCGGTCAAGAAATCGATGATCGAGAAGTCGGCGGGTGGCTACATTTCGTTCGTCGAGTCGACCCGCACCATGGACGACGTCGCCGGCCACGACGAGGCGAAGAAGTGGCTGCGTGAAGACGCGAAGCTGATGAAAATGGGCAAGGCACAGGCGTTGCCGATGGGGTATCTGCTGACCGGGCGCATCGGCACCGGCAAGACCTTTCTCGTCGAGTGTTTCGCGGGGGAGTGCGGGGTGCCGTGCGTCGAGTTGAAGAACTTCCGCGATCGCTGGGTCGGCTCGACCGAGAGCAACCTCGAAGCGATTTTCAAGATCCTGCATGCGCTCGGCCAGGTCATCGTGTTCGTCGATGAGGCCGACCAGATGACGGGCAAACGGGATGGCGGGGGCAACGACTCGGGTCTCTCGGGGCGCATCTACGCGATGCTGGCCCGCGAGATGGCCGATACCCGCAACCGCGGGCGCATCTTCTGGATCTTCGCGACGTCCCGCCCCGACCTGCTCGAGGTCGATCTCAAGCGTCAGGGCCGCCTCGATGTGCACATCCCGTTGTTCCCGCCGCAAGACAATGTGACGCGGCGCCAGTGGCTGCTGGCGGCAGCGCGCAAGAACAAGGTGAAGCTCACCGACGCCGATATTCCCGATCTGCCCGACGATCCGAACCTCGGGGGCAACGAGCTCGAGGGCATCGTCGTGCGGACGAATCGGCTCTACGAGACCCAGGTCGGCAGTGCGGCGAGCAAGTCGATCAAAGATGTGCTGTCCGAAGTACTTACGGAGTTCCGGCCGATGTCGAACACCGAGCGGCTCGAGTATATGGACCTCATTGGCGTGGTGGAGTGCACCGATTCGCGCTTCCTGCCGCCGCGGTTCAAAGACATGACGCTCGAACAGATCTCACAGCGGCTCGAGGTCCTGAAACGCCGTCTGGGGTACCACGACTGAGGCCTGATCTTTGTGGGGGATGCGGCCCAACCGGGTGGGCGACCCGACGGGTCGCCCTTACGTTAATTGGTTTTGATGCTGACCTTGTCGCCGGGTTTGACGCTGGTCTTCTGCAGGTCCTTGCGGTTGACGGCGATTTCCTCGGTGTCGTCGCCGTGTTGCACGACGACGACGATGGTGTCGCCCTCGATGCGATCGACGGTTCCGGAAACGGTGCGGTTGCGGGTACGCGGTTTTTCGGCCATGGTTGCCTCCTGTGGGCAATTGCGGGCGGGGCGGCAAACGCCCACTGCGCCATCCGTGGCGGGCGGTTCCCCCGGCCCCGCACCTGCGTCTGTTATAATTGTACCGAATTTATTGCGGATGTCGGTGTGCGTGTTGTCTTTGTCGGTATCTGTGGGTGAATTTCTGCAAAACTTTACGGTTGCCCCAGTGTATTTATATAATGGTCGTAACTCAGTCGACGGGAATCATCATTATTAGAGGTGAGAAACCATGAAACGAACCTTGATGCTCGCCCTGCTCTCTGGATTGGTGGCGTTTTCGTATCAAGCGCCGGTCCTGGCCAACGACAATCCGTTTGGCGACGGCCAGATCGTGGTCAACGGTTCGCAAGCGCCGGTGACCGTGACCGAAACCACACCGCCGGCACCGGTTACCGATCCGACTGTGAATGCGGCTGCCCCCTCGACCTCGGGTCAAGGCGATTACCGCGTTGAGTATTGGGTCGATGCCGACGGCATCTGCCGCCCGCACTTCATTCCGAACAAACCTGCGACCCAGCCCACGGCAACGCAGGCCACTGGCTCGCAGCAAGCCGAGGGGATGATCTACGAAGTTAAAGAAGGCGACTGGCTGTGCAAGATTGCCGCCCAATTGCTGGGCGATGCCAACCGCTATCAAGAAATCATCGACGCCAACAAGGCGACGTATCCTTCGTTGGTGACGAATCCGGCTTTGATCCATGTGGGTTGGAAACTGGTCATCCCGGGCAAGGGTACTACGCCCGGCGCGACGCCGGCCACCCCGACCCCTGGCGCTCAGTCGCCCCAAAAAGAGAAAGAACTGACGACGGCCGAGAAGACCGCCAAGCTGCAGAGCGCACTCGATGCGCTGAACAAGCAACTGGCGGCGCAGAATCTCGTGGCCCGCCGTCTGACCAAAGAAGTCGTCGATATCATGATCCAGCGCGGCCTGATGACCTACGAAGACTGGTATGCAATGAATCCGCCGCAGGGTCAGCACTGGGAAATCGACAAGAACGGCAAGATCGTGTTGGTCGCCAACAACGGTGCCTCGCCGACCGCCGACATCGACAAGAAGGCTGCGGAAGCCAAGGCTGCGGCTGAGAAGAAGGCTGCCGATGAGAAGGCTGCGGCTGACAAGAAAGCCGCCGACGACAAGAAGGCTGCCGAGGCCAAGGCTGCGGTCGAGAAGAACAGCGCCGAAGCCAAAGCTGCGGCCGAGAAGAAAGCTGCCGAAGAGAAAGCCGCTGCCGAAAAGAAAGCTGCTGAAGCGAAGGCCGCTGCCGACAAGAAGGCTGCCGAAGAGAAGGCTGCTGCTGAGAAGAAGGCCGCCGCCGAGAAGAAAGCCGAAGGCATTGCCGCGATCAACTTCGAGAAGACCATGAAGGAGCTGGGCACGGTTTCGGTGTTGCGCCCGGGTTCCGATCGGTTGATCGAAGGGTTTGCCAAGGCCCAGAGCGCTGCCTGGAAGCTGAAAGATCCGGGTTGGTTCAAAGATTCGCCGCTGGCCCCGTTCTTCAGCGACAGCCCGTATTACAGCATCAGCATGCTGCAGCAGCAATACTGGAACGCGTTGAAGGAATACCAGAAGAAGGTTGAACAGGGCGATTCCGGTTGGTGGTTCGGCAACATCGAGTCGGCCGGCAAGCAGGTCGAGCAGCTCAAGGGTCGCCTCGCGGAGGCCACCAAGGAATTCAACAAGCGCTACGCCGCTGAGAAGACCAAAGCCAGTCAGCGTCAGGCCGAGATCGGCACGCTGCAGGCGAAGGTTACGGCGAACGAGGCCAAGTATCGTGAGCTGCAGAATGACGCGAGCAAGTATCGCGAGTTGCAGAAGATCCAGGCCGAGATCAAAGACGCGAAAGACAAGATCAAAGACCTGAACGAGCGCATCGGCTACTACAAAGACGTCGAGGCGATTTTCAAGTAATCGTTCTCGCGACGAGCTCGAGGTTTTTCAAGATTCCCGACTGAGGTATAATCGGGTGGCGGTCCAGAACCGCCACCCGTTTTTTTCTCTCAATGCCAACGGAGGTGCAGTGACGTGAACCGTATCCGTTTGTTCTCAGTGTTGTTTCTCTCTGTCGTGCTTTGCAGCGCGGTGTTGCCGGTCAACGCCGAACCGGGGCGGATCCTCTTTGTCGATACGGCCGAGCAGGGCAAGTCGTATCTGGCGGTCATGAATGCCGACGGCAACGGCAAAACGCGCCTGACCCCGCCGTTTCTCAACATCGTCTGCCCGCGCTTCTGTGCGGCAACGGGCATGATCGGCTTCACCCACAAGAAGGCCGATATGTCGTCGGAGGTCTACCTGATCAAAAAAGAGGGCGACAAGCTCGAGAAAGCCTTTGACGGCGTGAACCTCGAAGGATTCTCGCCCGATGGCAAGAGCCTGCTGTACACGACGGCCGACGCGGATTCGGCGTTGTACATCTACAGCTTCGAGTCGAAGCGCTCGATCAAGATCTCTGATAAATACAAAGTAACTGCGGCCGACTGGTCGCCGAACGGCGAGTGGATTGCCTGTTCGATTCTCGGTGACGCCGGAACCAACGACCTGTTGGTGATCTCGACGGTGGCGCAGGGCATCGAGCGCCTCACCGACACGCCGAAGGTCGATGAGTCGTTTCCGGTCTGGGCCAGCGACAGCCGGCGCCTGGCGTTCATCTCGAACGAGCGTGGCATGAACTACGTCGACTACATCGATGTGGTCACCAAGAAGACCGACTCGCCGATGATCGTCGGCATGTATCCGCGTTGGTCGCTCGATCACCAGTGGTTGACCTTCGAAGCGGGCCGGCAGATCGGGGTGGCGCGCGCCAACGGACTCGAGTCGAAACCGATCGGGCGCGGCCGCTGTCCGACCTGGATGAAGTAATCCCGCGCAGCGTGGCGGCGACACCGACGTTGCCGCGAACACGGTACTCTGCTATAGTTCGGTCAATCCAACGGATGGAAGGAACACACGATGATCAGCCTCAAGAAGATCCTCGTTCCCGTCGATTTTTCGAATGTGTCGAAACTGGCTCTGACCTACGCAGCGTCGTTCTGTGCTGAATATGGCGCCGAACTGCACCTGCTGCACGTGATCGAAGAAGAGACCTTGCACCCCGGGCAGCTCGATGACCGGCTCAACGTCAACGCCAAATGGGAAAAAGAGAGCATGACCCGGCTCGGTGAGTTTCTTGGTCCGTCGTTGGCCCAGCTCGATGCGAAAAAGACCGTCCGCGGTGGCTTGGTGTACGAAGGCATCATCGAGTATGCCAAAGAGAACGCGGTCGATCTGATCGTCATGGGTTCGCACGGCAACTCCGGCTTCATGGATTCATGGCTTGGCGGCACGGCCTACGAGGTCACGCGCAAATCGGTGTGTCCGGTGTTGACCGTGAAACCGTCCGAGAAACCGTTCGTCACCGATACGCCAAAGTAGTATTACCGTAGTATTACCCTGACACCGGGCAAACCCCCGAAGGCCATGCAGCCTCGGGGGTTTGTGTTGTCGGGGCAGGATCTGCTTCGCCAGGACGGCAGACGGGCTCAGCCTGGGCGGGGCGCCCCCGGCGGCCCCGCGTTGCCCCACGGCGCGCAACGTGCGCGGGTGGCGCGAGGTGGCGCCCGGTCTACGGGTGGCCAGCGCGGGCGATCAGGTCGGCGACCGCCTGCACCAGGAGCCGACGGCGCACGGGATGACGCAGGTTGGTCAGCAGATGCGCGGGAACCGCTGCCATGGGCGTGGCGGCAGACAACGCCCAGGTGATGGGCAGCACCTGGATCAGCGCGAGTCGTGGCTCGGTGCTCACGCGTTCGGCAAAGCGAAGTGCGGGGGTAGGGTCGTTGTCGGTGCTGAACACGACACCCCGCACCGGGCTGCCGGCGGGGGCGGTCAGGACGGCCCACGCCGTCTCGGTGGCGTCGGCCTCGATGGCGGTGGCGCCGGCGATGGTCAGAATCTGCGCCAGGCGCCGGCGTCGGGTCGGATGGGCATCGACGATCAACAGGGTTTGCCGGCTCAGTTCCGGCGTCGATGAGGGGGTCTCGGGGCCGGGCGACCGCGAGAACGGCAACTGGAACCAGAAGGTCGAACCCTGACCGGGCTGACTGTCAATGCCGATCTTGCCGCCCATCAGTTCGACGAGCCGGCGGGAAATCGCCAGGCCCAGCCCGGTGCCGCCGTAGCGGCGGGTGATCGAGCCGTCGGCTTGCACGAACGGGTTGAACAACTGCTCGATCTTGTCGGCCGGGATGCCGATGCCGGTGTCGGTGATCGAGAAGTGTAGCAATACATTGTATTCATTTGTCCGCAGGGTGGTGATGTTGGCGCGAATCTCTCCGCGGTCGGTAAACTTGACCGCGTTGCCGATCAGGTTGCTCAGGATCTGGCGCAGGCGCACGGGGTCGCCGCGAAGATGCTGGGGCACCTGTTCGTCGGCGGTGCCGATGATCTCGATCCCTTTGTCGTGGGCGCCCAGGGCGAAGAGGGCGATCACGTCATCGAGCAGGTCGACCGGGTCCAGGTCGACCGCTTCGGTCTCGAGTTTGCCCGACTCGATCTTCGAGAGGTCGAGCAGGTCGTTGAGCAAGGTCATGAGCGCGTTGGCACAGTTGTGCGCGGTCTCGACGAGTTCGCGTTGTTCCTGGGGCATCTCTTCGAGCGACAGCACCTCGAGGATGCCGAGCACGCCGTTCATCGGCGTGCGGATCTCATGGCTCATGTTGGCCAGAAACTCGGTCTTGGCCCGGTTGGCGGCCTGCTCGGCATTGACCGCGGCCAGGAGGGCGTCTTCGGCCCGCTTGCGTTCGCGCAGGTCGATGAAGCTCTGGATGACCACGGGGCGGCCGGCGACGGTGGCGCGGCTGGCCGAGGTCAGGATCGGGAGTTGCTCGCCGCTTGCGGTGTGCAGGGCGCGCTCGGTGAGTTCGAGCGGGGTGCGCTCGGTCGGTTTGGCGTCGGGCCGTTGCACCGGCGGGCCGAGCAGCAGGTCGGTGCGGCGGCCGATGAGGTCGCGCGTGGTCATCCCGGCCAGTTGACAGGCGGCGGGGTTGGCATCGAGGAT
>CAZADH010000219.1:0-10662 GCA_964483805.1 uncultured bacterium | reverse complement strand
GGCGTTGGTGCGGTTTTCGTGGCGGCAGCACCACCGCGCGCGGGTCGAGCGGCGCCGGTTCGATGCGGGTCACCTCGAGATCGATGGCCTGGTCGGCCTGCCGGGCCGCACCCTCGACCACGACGTTCTGCCCGTCGAACGGCCGAACCTGGGCGATGTCGATTCCCGTCAGGTTGAAGAGTCGGCCGTCCCCGCACCGCAGGATGGCATACGCTGTACCCTGGTGCTCGACGATCCTCGGGACGCCGGTCACCCGGTAGTTCACCTGGGCCTCCGCCGGCACCGCCGGCAGCAGACCAAGCAACATCACCAGCACAAAGACTCCGTAGACTCGGGTTCGCATGGAGGTACCTCCGCGTGAGTATGCCTACTACGTTAACAGATGGCAGCCTCCGTCGCCAATGATGAGATATCTGGAGCGGCTCGGTTCCAGGCGGTTCCATCCCCAGTTATCGGCGTGCCGCTGCATGAAACATGCGGGCAAAAGGGCAGCCGAGGCGACTGCGGTGGCGTCGAGGGGCAAGTGCGGGTGTCCACGCCCGCGAACAACGGGAGGATGGCGAACGGATGATCCGAAATGGTAGATTGGGGCGGTCACGTACCGCTTCGATTACCTGGAGGCCGCCTCATGCGTCATCGATCGACTGCCTGGGTCGTTCTGGTCCTGTTTGCGTCTCTTTGTGCGACACCGGTGTTCGCCGCGTCGCCGCTCGACAAACTGGTCGAGTTCTATATTTCGTCGGTGCCCAACCCGCCGAGAATCGACATCGATGTCGCTGCGGTCAAGGCCATGGTCGAAACCGGCGATATCATCGTCGAGAACAACCGCGCGTTTCCGCAATGGTACGCGATGATCGGGTCGCTCATCCCCAATTGCCGGTTTGTCCATGCCGGCATGATCATCAAGGGGCACGTGCTGATGGCGCTGGCGAAGGAGTTGAGCCCGCAGTCGTTCATGACCGTGCATGGCTACCACAAGAGTGGCCCGCCCCGCGTGGTGAACGGTAAGGTGCAGAAGGTCTTCGATTGGCTTCCGTATCCGCTCGACGCCAACGGCACATACGTGATCACCCCCGAGGTGACGATCAACACGACGATGAGCAAGATCGTGGCGTTGAGTCTTACCGACTACCTGACCGACCCGGCCATCGGCTATCCGACCAAGCACATTCGCGTGATCCGGCCGCGGTTGGCGATGCAGAACGATGTGCGCAACGTGGCGAAATACCTGACCTATCACGTGATCAAGAAGACAACGTATGACATGGGCTTCGTGGCTACCGAGAACGAAACGGCCATCTGTCGCGACCGCAATGGCGAGTTGCATTTCGATATGTCGGCGGCGCCGGTGCCCCTGTATTGCACCGAGCTGGTCTGGCGCGCGCTGCGCGAGGTCGGCATCAACGTGCCGACGACGCAGGTGAAGCGCGGGATCGCCGGTGCGCTCGGCTCGGTGCCGAAGATGCCGCGCAGTGTCATACAAAAGATGGACGCAGCGTTCATCACCGCCGACGTTCTGTGCAATGGCGGCAGCGTGATCTACCAGAACGCGGCGCCTCCCTCCGTCGGGCAGGCCATCGGGGCCATGGTCGATCTGAATTTCAGGTCGGCCTGCGACGGGTTGCGGGCGCGCTTCGAGCAGATCGCCGCGGGGGATTGACACCGCCGGTCCTCTGTGCGACGCTCGAGGCAGACCGGGCAATCGCGACGTAGAAATACGTCGTATGCCGGTGTAGCACACAGGAGTGTTCCATGTCTCTTGCCGTTCTCGAACAGGCACTGATACTCGACGTCAAACCGGCATACGGGTGTACCGAGCCGGTCACGATTGCCCTCGCCGCCGCGCATGCGGCGCGCCAGTCGGGGGGCGTGCCCACGGCTGTGCGCCTGCGCCTGTCGGCGAACCTCTTCAAAAACGCGATGGAAGTTGGCATTCCGAACACCAATGGCGGTTACGGGATTGCACTGGCGGCGGCGTTGGGTGCGTCGTCGCGCCGTTCGAAGCTCGACCTCAACCTCTTGTCGGAGGTTTCGACCGAGCACCTCGAGACCGCGCGACAACTGGTGACGCGCGATGTCGTCCAGGTGGCGCTGGAACCCAAGCGGTACGGTCTGTTCATCGACGCGTTCGCTGAAAGCCCGTCTGGTTCTGGGCGCGCGGTGATCGGCAAGAGCCACGAGAACATCGAACTGCTCGAAGCGAACGGGCGTGTGGTCTTCGCGGGCGCGGTGGGGGGCGAAGAAAAGCCCGATCCCGTGCTTGCGGTGCGCAAGGCGTTGGCCGAGCTGCCGTTTTCCGAAATCCTGCGGGTCGTGGCGCAGTTGCCGCTGACGCGCCGCGATGCATTGCGGATGGGCGTGACGATGAACCGCCGGGTTGCGGAAGCTGGTTTGCAGGGGGAAGGGCGGTTGCGCATCGGCACCGCTTTCCAAGACCTGATGGGGTCGGGGTGGCTTGGGGCCGACGTGACCAACAAGGCCAAGATGCTGACTTCGGCGGCGGTCGATGCGCGCATGTCGGGCTGTTCGCTGCCGGTGATGACCTCGGCGGGGTCGGGCAATCAGGGGCTGACGATCACGCTGCCGCTGGCGATTCTCGCCGAGAAACTCGAGAGCCCCGCAAACCGTCTCGAGGAGGCGCTGGCGCTCGCCCACGCGGTGACTTCGATTCTGAAGTGGCACACGGGAACGCTGTCGGCGATGTGCGGTTGTGTCGTCTGTTCGGGCACCGGTCTGACTGTCGGGGCCGTGCATCTGCTCGGCGGCGACCTCGAAAAGATGGGCTTCGCCGTCAACAACATGGTCGGTAGTATCACTGGTATCATCTGCGACGGTGCCAAGGTGGGCTGCGCCGTCAAGTTGGTGTGTGCTGTCGATGCCGCGTTTCAGTCGGCGCTGATGGCGATGCGCGGCGTCAGCCTGCCGCCCACGAATGGCGTGCTCGGCCGTACCCTCGAGCAGAGTCTCGAGAACCTGGGCAAGATCGCCGCGCCGGGCATGATCGAGACCGACGATCAGATCCTCGCCATCATGATGGGCAAGCCGGTGTAGTGTCGGGAGGGTCGCAGTTTCGGGGACGGACGACTTAACTCGGTTTCGGGGACGTACGACTTAACTCCGCGTGTCTGGGTGTCCCCGTCGAGAATTTGCCGTTGATGAGCATCTGCGCCGATCCCGTCGTTGGTGGCCCTCGCCGGCGGGCCCGTGGGGAGATTGCGCGAAACTGGCTCCGGTGGCGGATGACGGCGCGCTGAGAAAATGGGGACAGTCAGTCGTGTCGAGTTAAGTCGTACGGCACCGTTGCCACGCAAACAGTGCATAGCCCGTCTGGGCAAAATGTGCTATCGTGCAGCCATGGTTCAACCCAACGCCAAGATGCCGCCGGGGATGCCGGCGGTCACCGCGGCCGGGCACTGTCTGTTCGGCGATTCGGTCAAGGTCAAGTCGCTGTGCCAGGTCGTCGACAAGGTGGCGCCCAATCGCGGGCCGGTGTTGCTGCGCGGCGAGTCGGGCACCGGCAAAGAGGTCGTGGCACGGGCCATTCATTGGCGCAGCCCGCGGGCTTCGAAGCCGTTTGTCGCGGTGAATGCCGGGGCGATTCCACAAGAACTGTTTGAGAGCGCGCTCTTCGGGCACCGCAAGGGCAGTTTCACCGGCGCCGTCGCCGATCACGCCGGCTACTTCGACCAGGCGCACGGCGGCACGCTGTTTCTCGACGAGATCGGCGATCTGCCGTTGATGCAGCAGGTCAAGTTGCTGCGCGTGCTGCAGACCGGTGAGATCCAGCCGGTCGGGGCGCGAGATGCACATTATGTTGACGTTCGCGTCGTCGCGGCCACGAATCGGCCGCTCGAGCGCCTCGTCGAGGCGGGTCGATTTCGTGAAGATCTCTACTTCCGGCTGAACCTGTTCACGATCACGTTGCCGGCGCTACGCGACCGGGTCGAAGACATCGTACCGCTGGCCGAGGCGTTCCTGCGCCGCATGGCGGCCGAGTCGGGGCGGCCGAAGTTGCGCTGGGCGCCGGCCGCGGTGCGCACGCTCAAAGAATACCCGTGGCCCGGTAACATCAGAGAACTCGAGAACGTCGTGCAGTTTGCCGTGGCGATGGCCGAAGGCGACACGGTCGACGCGGCATCTCTGCCCGAGCGTGTCCGGCGGGGCGAGGTGCCGTTCGACCTGAGCCGGTTGCACGGAGCGCCGCGCGAGCCTGCGTCAGCGCCGGCTCCGGTGGGTGCCCGTCATCCGGGTGATGGCAATGGCGACGACGGGCATGGTGGTGTGTTGCGAACGGCGGAACCGGGCGCGTCGGGCGTGCCGGGGGCGCGTGACATCGTGTCGCTCGAGGACGTGATCCGCGGGCACATCTTAACGGTGTATGCACAGTGTAACAACAACAAGACCCATGCCGCCCGGGCGCTGGGAATGTCGCTGCGCGGCCTGCAGATGCGCCTGCATGCCTATCTGGGCACGGGAGCGGTGCAGAGTAAGACGCCGCGGTCCGACGTCACGCCGGTGCCGCTGCGGGGGGCTGCCAGGCGGTCGAAAGGTGTTGTGGGTCGGGGAAAATCGGGAACACAGAAATCGAGGACGCGTACTTCTTCCAAATAGAGGCACGCGTCCCCGACTTCACGATTTCAACGCGCTCAGCGCGCCGGCGGCAGCAAATAGGCTTCGATCTGCTGGGCAAGCGCCTGCTTGGGCAGCGCGCCGACCTGGACCTTCACCAGTTGGCCGTCCTTGAAGAACGCCAGCGTTGGAATCGACATCACGCCGAAGCGGGCCGCCAGTTCCTGGTTGTCGTCGACATTAACCTTGGCAACCTTCACGCGGCCGTCGAAGTCGCGAGCGATCTCGTCGATCGTGGGGCCCAGCGCGCGGCACGGCCCGCACCAGGGGGCCCAGAAGTCGATGACCACCGGGGTTTTGGCGTTGGTCACTTCCTGATCGAAGTTCGTGTGGTTGATTTCGAGTGACATGAAGATGCTCCCTTGCTTGATGTTGCGTGCGGTGTGGCTGCGCACGATGTGCATGGTGGTCGGTTGGCGAGCCACGTTCGCGTGACGTGGCGAACGGGTCATCGCCCCGACTGCACGACGAAGCCCAGAAGTGCGCCGTAGAGGATGCTGATGTAGGGATTGGCCACGATCGGGCAGGTGCCGCCGGCACACCCGACCAGTTTGTGATACGCGAAGCCGAGCGCGCCACCGATGATGGGGCCGCTGAAGCGTGAGATGACGGCCATGATCGACATAAATGCTCCTTGTCGTGGATGTGTGTAAGCGGGGATCGAGGTGCCCTGGTCGGTGTTTGAGGCCTGTGCTGGCTCCTCCACTGAAACCGGTGTCGCGGATTCGGCCAGACTCGAGGGTGCCGTGGATGACGCGGTCGAGGAGGGGGTGGTGGGATGTATTGACGTCATATGCTCATCTCCGTTGGTGGTGCGCAGTGGCGCGTCCCACATGGGATTGCCGCGTTGCGGTGGACGGCGTGCGTGACACGGTTGGCTGTCTCATGTTGCCGCCGTCGTGGCTGCGCCCGAAACGCAGTGTCGGCAATGCAAACGATCGGTCACTGGCCGCAGCATTCGGTGCACGCGCTCTGCGGCGTTGCCTGCTTCGCGCAGTCGGTTGGTTGCTGCTGTCGATCAGCCAGGTCGCAGGCCGAGCGGACGCCGAAGTGTTTGAGAATGTCCTCGAGCAGGCACCATTTGCTGAAGCCCGATTGCAGCAGGTTCGCGCCGACGAACAGGGTCAGCAACGACCACCACGGACTGACGTAATGAGACAGGGCGACGCTGGCGAGCACGAAGGTGCCGGCGACGATGCGGACGATGCGTTCGGTATACATGGTTGGCCTCCTGGTTGGATGTGCGAGACGCTTGTTAATGTAGCAAGGGGCGTGCCAGGTGCGTGGGAATCTGGTGGCCCCGCGACCCGAACATGCGACGGATCGCCGCTCCCGGGGCGGTCGCGCGCGTTTCCTGCGTGGAGCGCTCGCAGCGAGCGTGGGTCGGCCGGGTGGCGGCGCCGTCGGCCGGTGCGTATCATCTATGCGCAAAAGGTGCGCGATGCAAAGACGGGCCATGCAGTTCATGCATGGCCCGCCGAGCCCTGGCGCCGATGGCGCGGTCAGGGCGTGTAGATCACCAGTGCGCAGTTCGTGCCGTCTTCGGGGCCGTCGAGACGCAGCCAGGCAATGCGGCCGGTCGCGCTGAAGGCCGGCGACGTGTCGATGTTGCCATGGGTGGAGAGGCGGGTCAATCCGGTGCCGTTGGCGTTGATTCGGTAAACCTCGTAGTTGCCGTCACGGTTGCTCGAGAAGACGAGTTTTGCCGAATCGCTCGCCCACACCCCGTTGCGACGGTATCCGCCAGTGATGCCGCTGGTGGCGTTGAACGGATACGAGAAGGTGTCGTCGAAGGCGTCGTTGAGCAACACGGCCTTGTTGCTGCCGTCGAGGTTCATGACCGACAGGTGGCGGTCTTTCGTGCCGCCGACGCCGTACGATGCCCAGGTCAGGTTTCCTCCGAAATACGCGATCTTCTGCCCATCCGGCGAAAGGGTCGGCTCCGGATAGAACGGGATTCCGGCGCTGATCACCTGCAGGTCGGCCGAACCGTCGAAGTTGCACGTCCATACATTGTAGTTCATATTCCAGTTGCCGGAATCGGTGTAAATCAGCTTCGTGCCATTCGACGTGCCGTTGCAGTCCCACGCGTAGGTGCCCGAGAGCGAGACGAGGTTGTCAGCACCATCGCTGGTGCTCGCGTACGCTTTGGGCCAACCGTTGCCATTGTGCGCCGAGTAGACGATGCGCGCGCCGTTATCGACCCAGTAGAATCCGCCGACCGTGCCCACCCGGTCACGATGGTCGCCCCAGTTCACCGTGCGCACCCCGTTCAAGTTGGTGAAGGTCAGTTTTGTGAGACCCGTGCCGTCGGTGTTGATCCGCCAGACCTCGCCGTCACCAACGTAGGCCGCGGGCTGGTTTGATGTGTATTTGAGAAACAGGATCGAGTTGCCATACCAATCGAGTTGGCTGCCATAATAGAGCTCCGAGTGCACGACGGTGTCACCGGTTCCGTCGGCGTTCATGATGTGCAATTCCGCGTTCCAGTGCTGGGTCGGTGCAACCTTTTTTACATACGCGATCTTGCTCCCGTCGGGTGACCAGCAATAGCCGCCGACGCTGTCAGCCACGACGACCGATTCTCCGCTGCTGGGCGTCGCCCACACTTCCGAGGAATGTTGCCCCTCCCCGGTGGTGGTCGACTCGGCCGTCACCACGTAGTGATACCCCGTCCCGTTCACCAAGCCGGTGTGCTCGTAGGGACTGGTGACGCCCATGATGCGGGTGCCCGACGCCGGTGTGATCCCGAATCCGTTCGTCCAGTAGAGATTGTAGCGAGTTGCGCCCGCCACCGGACTCCATGACACAGTCACCTTGCCACTCGCCGCGACTGCGTTCACCCCGGTTGGTGCGCTCAGGGGCGTCTCGGGGGTCGCAGCTTCACGCACGCGGAAGTTGTCGTAGAGACTGCGGCGGGCGCCGGCCGCAACTGCCACCTGGCCGCTGTATTTTGCTGGGAGCGGCCCGGGCGTGGTGTAGATCAGCAAGCCGTTGAAGTAGAATTCGGCATATCGGTCGCTGCGAATGCGGATCTTGCATTTCTTCCACCCGTCCGGAACGTACACCGGGAAGTCAGTGTTGAACCACGTGTCGACGCCGCCCAAATCGTACTGGCCCTGGCACGACACCATGTTGGTGGCCTTGTTGAGTGACATCTGGCATAGCCAGTCGGTGCCGGCCGAAGGATACGTGGTGTTGTTCTTGGTGATACCCCACGCGGTGTAGTTGTTTGGCCCATAACCGAACTTCATATCGCCGTGGAAATCGACGGTGCGGCCCACGTAGTTGAACCGCTTTTTCGAGGCAATATAGGCACCGCCGTTGTTCATATCGTCGATCAGCACCATTGGCAGCGGGTCGCCATCCGAGTTGTCGATCTGGATGACGTGGCCAGCCTGGGTGAAGGTATTGAACTTCGTCAGGTCGGTCGCAAAATTCTCTGTGAAGGTGTCCGTGTTCAGGACCTCAGCAACAATGAAGTTGTCATAGTAACTGCGTCGCCCGCCGCCGGCAATGGCCAACTGGCCATCGTATGCGGGGGTGATCGGGTGGGTGCCGGTGTACCGCAACGCGCCATCGAGATAGAACTCGGGGATGCCGTCGGTGCGAATGCGGATGCGCACCGTATGCCAGCCTTCGCCCGACGGGATCGACAGATACCCGGTCTCCTCGACGGTCTCGACACCGCCGTTGTCCCAGTAGTAACCGCAATACAACTTATTCGGTTGGGTCGGATTGTCTTGCGACGTCACCACCATCTGCGCGACGTAGTTGGCCGTGTTGTTGTTCTTCATCAAAAGGAAGTTCGCATAGCGTTGATCGTTGAACGCCGCGCTGCCGTGCTTCATGTCGCATTGGAAGTTGATCTCGCGGCCCACGTACGCAAACGTCGTCTTCGCAACGCCGTAACAGCCCGAGTTGAGCACGTCATCACACAGCAGACCAGGGGTCGGACTGCCGTTGGCGCCGTCGATCGCGACCACGTGGTTGCCCGCAAACTTGACCTGGTTCCATTGCGACAGATCGCCCGAGAAGTTCTCCGAGAGGATGGTCGTTCCAAGTGGCGGCGGGGCTGGCGCAACCGGTGTGGCGGTGACCTCCAGCGACGCGGGGCCTGAGAGACCCGACTTCACGGCGACAATACGATAGAAATACGCCGTGCCGTTGGCTCGCCCGCCGTGAGGATAAGGACTCGTCACGTTGTCGATCTGCGTGGCCGCACTGGTGGCCACACCGGATGTGGTTGCCCAGAAGAGCTGATAACTGGTCGCGCCGGCCACCGGATTCCAGCTCACCGTCACCTGCGCGTTGCCTGCCGCGGCCACGACACCGGTCGGTGCCGCCGGCGGTTCAGGGGTCACCACGTAGCGGCGTTCCGGGGTTGTTGCCAGGGTGTTGCCCGAGCCGTCAACTGCCGATACGCGCCAGTATTTGACGCTGGCCAATGTGTAGCCGTCGGTCGCCACCGTGGTCACGATTCTGATCTTGTGGGCTTCGTCAACCGGCCATGATTCTGAGTCGAGGCGATACTCCCAGACGTAACCGGTTGTGCCCGCCGGTCCCGCCGTCCATGCGAAACTCACCGTGGCGCTGCCGTTCGACATGGCAAAACTGGCATCGGCCGCCGGAGACAACAATTGGAAAGCCACTTGCGGAACCACGCTGACTTCAGGCGACAGACTCTCGCCGTTGCTATTGGCCGCCGCAACCCGGTAGTAGTAGGTTACGCCGTTGGTTCGGCCGCCGTGCCGGTACGGCGAGGAGACGTTGGCGATTCTGGTCGCAGCCGCCGTGGCGACGCCCGCAGTGGTCGACCAATACAGATGATACGCGGTGGCGCTGGCGACCGGGTTCCAGGTCAGCACTGCCGCGGTATCGCTGGCCAGAGCTGCGAAAGCGCCCGGCGCCGGCGGAGGCGCCGTATCTATCAGTACCGCGAAAGCACCGTTGGGCGACCAGTTGCCGGCCGCATCGCACTCAGATACATACAACATATGCGATCCATCCGGCAGTGCCGTCGTCGGCCGGAAGCTTGCCGAGGTCGTCGCGGCCGCGGCCGAAAGATCTTGGTTGTCGAGCCGGAAGCGGAACGTGCCGTTGCCGCCATTGCCACCGCTGGTCCAGGTCCAGGTGGGTTGACTCGTGGCCTGGGTGCCGCCGCCGGCGCTGGTTACGATGGGTGGGTTGGGTGAAACGGTGTCGATCGTGACCAACAGAGTGGCGCTCGGCGACCAGTTGCCGAACTCGTCGCGCTCCTGCACATACAACGTATGGTCACCCTCTGAAAGAGCTGCGCCCGGTGTGAAACTCAGGGTCGTGGTTTCCGTGGCCGACGACGAGAAGGTGCTGTTGTCGAGTTGATAGCGGAAAACGCCGCTGCCGCCCGTTCCCGACGTCCAGGTCCAGGTCGGCCGGGCGGTGGTCTGCACGCTGCCGCCGTTGCTGACAATGTTCGGCGCCGGCGGGCCACCGAGCTTGATCGTCAGTTCGTCGGTGGTCGAGTCCTGGCCGACGTTGTCGGCCGCGTCGATGGCCAGGACGAGCACGTCGTACGTCGCATCGCCGAGGGGCGCGATGATGCCGCGTGCGATGGTCCAGCGGTTGCCGCTGACCGTGGCCGGGTACCACGCGTTGTTGATGCCAACGGTGACCGTGGCGGTCGGGTCGCTGACCGTGCCGCCGAGACCGGGTTGTGTGTCGCCGGTGGTCGCGACATCGACGGTGACCGTCGCCGCGATCGAGTCATACCAACGCGAGAGCGAGACTTCGGGATTGGCGTGGCCGGCGCCGTCGGTCACCGCGCCCGCGTCGAGCGTGACGACCACATTGCCTTGCGTGGTCGGGGTCACCGGGACCTGCCATGCGCGTTTGGCCGCATCGAAGGTCGGTTGCCCCGCGTTTCCGTTGGTGATGCTCAGTGCGTTCGGGGCCAAGGTGACGTCCTTGTTGAACGTGACCATGAACGGAATCGGCGCCAGTTTCGTGGTCGGACTGGCCGACGACGTGATCTGCGCCGTGATCGCTTGCGTG
>CAZADH010000218.1:0-10790 GCA_964483805.1 uncultured bacterium | reverse complement strand
GGGGGTGATCGAGCTGGTTGGGGGAGCGGGTTGGCGTGTCAGTCTCCTCGTACCAGAGTTCGATGCCTACGGCACGACCTGGATCTACCCCAACGCCTTGATCAGCCTGAACCTGCTGACGCTCTCGCTGTATGCGATTTTTCCGTTGTTCGGCCGGGTCCTCGATCCGGCCTTGCGACCGCGGCGGCGCGAGTTGTATGCGACGTGGTTCTTCCTGTGCCATTTTGTTCTGGCGGTCCTGATCTTCCAGTCGAAGGCCACTCTGTTGATGCAGTTGCTGGTGCTCGTCCCGGTGGTGCTGGCGATGGGTGCGGCGGCGTTGTCGATGCCGTTGGCGACCTACATTCTCTATCTCGCTGGTGCCAAGACGGTGGTGGCGACAACGCAACCGAAGGGCGACAGTCCTGGAACCCTCGGGTTTGGCGAGGCGAAGATCCTCGAGGACCAGGCGCTCACGGCACTGACGCAGGAGCGCTTCAGTGAAGCGCTGATGCTGGCTCGCAAGGTGATGGCCGCCAATCTGCCGCGCGAGCACTTCCCGTCGGTATGGGAAACCGTGGTGCGCGTGCGTCTCGAGCAGGATGATCTGATCGAGGCTCAGCGCGAGCTTGCCGCCTACCAGGTGCGATTTGTCGATGGGGCACCACATTTTGCGGGGTTGTTGCTCGAGGCCCGGATCAAAGACTTCATGGGCGATCACGCTGCGGCGTTCACCATTCTGCAGGGTGTGCCGACCGGGATTGCCCGTGGTTTTTCGTCGGAACAGGCGGCCGAATCGTTGTGGTTGCTGGCCAATCACCATCGGCGGGTCGGTGAAGCAGTGCAGGCACATACAGAGTATGGACAGGCATTGAAGCTGGCACGACACGCGCCGACGATGGCCAACATCCTGCTGGCGTTGGTCGACCTCGACGGTGAGAAAGGCAAGCCCGATCGCGTTGCTGAGTGGCGTCGGCAATTGGCGGCCTTGCGCGCCGGCGATCGCACGCGCGCCATCGTCGGTACCGCGGCGGCCATCGCTGCCTATCATCAGAAGAACTTCGCCACGGCGATCCGCGAAGCCGATGCTGCCGCCAAGATCTTCCCCTCGTTGAACGCCGCCTGGTACTGGCATGGCATGGCGCTGGTGGCCAGCGGGCAACGCGCCCAGGCCGAAGAGCTGTTGGGGCACATGGTCGTCGATAGCGACCTCGCCCGGTTGCTCATGAATGCGATCGTGACCAGTGCCGGTCCCAAACAGGGCTGAGTTGCTGTTATAATGACGATGTATGTATATTTTCGCGCAGGTGCGCGCGGTATATTGTCATGAGTGACGAAGAAAACAAAGGCGGCAAGGTTTTACAACGCGTCGGCGACCTCGTCGGGCTCCTGGCGGGGCTGGGCGTTGCCTATGCGGCTTTTCTCGTGTTCACCAACAAGCTGCCCAAGACCGTGCCGGCCCAGGCGACACAGTTCTTTGCCTATTTCTACGTGTTGCTGTTCGTCGGGTTCATCGGCTTGTTGGGCGAGCAACTCGGCGTGCTGGCGCTCGTCTTCTTGCTGGGTCCCGGGCTGATCCTGGTCACCGGTGTCTTCATTTTCAAGCCCGAAAAGTGGCCATTCGAGCTGTATCAAGACTACTACTTCTTTTCGGTGGTCATCGTGTGCGGCCTGTCGATCTACCTGTTTTCGAAGCTCGAGACGACCAAGAAGATGAAGGGCGTCGACAAGAATCTGACCGGCCGTGTCGATCCACATGCGGCGGCGCGGTATCGGGCGGAGCAGGTGGCGAAGACGGGGGCGCCCGGCGATGCGGTCGACGGCGCGTTGGCGGCCAAGGGTGAGCGGACGCTGAAGAAGAAGAAAGAGGCCGAGGTGGTCTCGAAGGTCGACCCGAACGAGACCCCCGAACAGCGCATGGAACGCGAGATGCGCGAACTCAAAGACGAGTTCCAGCGCCGGTCGATCAAGCTGTCGACGACGCTGATCCGCGTGAAGAACCTCGCGCACAGTCTCGACCGCGACGAGATCTTCAGCACGATCGTCGAGTTGATCGCCAAGGGCCTCGATGGCGACCGCGTCCAGTTGTTGCTCAATGACGAAGAGAAGAAGCAACTGAAGGTGGTCCGCGCCGAGGGCATGCCTGCCAAGGAGTACCGCGAACTGGTCATCCCGCATGAAGAAGGGTCGATGATCGGCTTCATGGTGCGCGGTGGCGGGTCGGTGAAGGGTGTCGAGGGTGGGGCGTTGGGCGCGAAAGAGTGCAGCACCGATCCGCAGTTGAAGACCCTGGTGGGCCAGGGGGCGATCAAGACGATCATCTGTGCGCCGATTCTCATCGACAAGAAACTGTTCGGGGTCGTGAACATCGAGAAGATGAAGAACCCCGATTACACGCGGGACGACCTGACCCTGGTGGCCACCACCTGCGAAGTGGCGGGACTGGTCATGAAGAATGCCCACCTCCTCGCAGCCACCGTTGACGATCTGGCCAGCACCAAGAAGCTCTCGGAAGAGCAATTGCAGAAGAACGCCCAGTTGTCGTCGAGCCTGTCGCGTATCGTGTCGCCGTCGGTCGCGAAGATGATCATGTCGGATCCGTCGGGGTTGCGCCTCGGCGGCTCGAAGGGCATCGTAACCTGCTATTTCTCTGACATTCGCGGTTTTACCAAGATGTCGGAAGGCATGGATCCCGAGACCCTCGTTGCGCAACTGAACGTGTATTTCACCCGCATGACCGACATCCTCATGGAACTGGAGGGCACGCTCGACAAATACGTCGGCGACGAGCTGATGGCCCTGTTCGGGGCCCCGGTGGCGCGCCCGGACGACGCCCTGCGGGCCACGCTGTGCGGGGTCCGCCACCAGTTGGCGGTCAAAGAGCTGCAGGAGCAGTGGCGCAAGGAAGGCAAACCGTTGATCAATATCGGTATCGGCATCAACACCGGCGAAGTTACGGCCGGCTACCTGGGATCCGAAAAACAGCTTTCCTATACGGTCATCGGCGACAACGTCAACCTGGCGGCGCGTATCATGGCCAACGCCAAGCCCGGGCAGGTGCTGTTGTCGCGATCGACCTACGAACTGGTCAAAGACTACTTCGTCGTCGAGGCGCTCGAACCCATCATGGTCAAGGGCAAGTCGATGCAGATCGAGATCTTCGACGTCAAGAGCGTCAAAGACGGCGTCGATTTCGGCGCCCTCATGGCCCAGGCGAAGGAGATCGGGTCGCAATCGTTGACCGCGGCCCCGACCGCGGCAGCGGCACCGTCGCGGGCGAGCAAGACCTCATCGGCAACCGCCGATCTGGGTGTCGATCTCACGAAGCAGAACGTCGTCGTCGACGACAAACCGAAGGTCGTCGAATGCAGCAACTGTGGCACCGAGAACGACGCGCAGACGAAGTTCTGCGGCAAGTGCGGCATGCCCATCTTCTGACGGGTCGTTTGCACTGCCCGAAACTTCGTTTCGGGCCGCCCTCCGTGGCGGCAAACGCCCACTACGCGCATCGTGCGCGGGCGGCCCCGTTGCACTGCGCGAAACTGGCGTTTCGCGCCCCCATCCGTGGGGCAACGGGGCACTACGCGCATCGTGCGCGGGCGGTCAGGTCAGAGTGCAGGGAATATGGGCGGCCAGGCGTTCGAGTGCAAGGGCGAACTCGGCGTGAGACAGGTGCCAGTCGGTCGGCGCAATCGCCTCGAATCCCTGGGCCCCGATCAGGGTGGTGGGCCACGGTGAGGGCATGGTCGGACGGCCATCGAGGCGCACCCGCGTGAGTTCCGGGCCGGTTTCGACGATGTGGCCACGAACGCCGCCGACGAGGACGGGGCGCTCGGCGAGATCGGGCAGGCCGCACCGGCGCCCGAGTTCGAGGGTGACTTCCAGATCGCGGCCAATGGCGGCGAACGGCGTGGCCCAGGCCTCGAGTGTGAGCGGGTTCACCAGGGGTTGGCGATCGGCGCGGGGATCGACGCCGTCCATCAACGTGGCCAGCGGCGCAACGAGCGGCAGCGGCCGATACCCGGGCGGATTCGCGGCCTGGCGTGTCTGGACGCAGCGCACCGGTTCGTGGGTCGGCAGCGGCGCGGGGTGGCGCGCCACCGCGGCCGCCAGGCGTGGGGCCCGGGCAACCGAGGTCAGCGGATAGTCGAGGAAGAACCCGCCAACCCGCACCCGGGGGGCGTTGGTGATGGCGGCCAGAATGGCCGCGAGACTCGTCGGCCCGGGATCGGCCGCGGGTTCCGCCGGGTTTTTCACGCGGACGAGCAGCGGCAGCGGTTGTTGGCGTTGTTGGGCCAGGGCCGAGAGCAGATAGACCTCAGCCTGGTGGCCGAGCACCGGGAGGGCGCCACGGTTCGCCGCCGCCAGAGCCTGATCGGTGGTGCAGTGCGGCCCGATGACGAGTGTGCCTGCCCGTGCCGGCAATCTGGGGTAATCGCCCTGTCCATCGACGAGAAACCCCGCGGTGCCAAGTCGCAGCAGGTCGTCGACGAGGTCGGGGAGAAGCAGACGCACCAGCCGGTGGCGGGCATCGACGAGCCCTCCTTCGGTGCCGGCGGCGCGCAGGTGATCGAGCAGGCAGGCGCGATCGAGGCGAAGACGGGCGCGTTGGTGCCACGGCAGAGCGTGGGACGACGAATCGGGACTCACAGAATATGGGTCAGGAGACGCCGTTGGTGCGCGCATCGGCCGGCGGTGCGCCAGCCATGGGGCCCCGGGCGGCCTCGCCGTGAGCGGGCAGCACCGGATCGGCGACATCTTCGCCCATCACTTCGCGGCCGAGGCGAACCACCTCGTCGTAGACGCGGCTCTGGATCTGGTCTTCGGAGAGGCCGTCGGCCAACATCTTTGCCGTGTCGAGTGGTGCGCCAACCTTGACCGTGATCTGTGCCGGTTGTGGCAACCAGGCCCCGGGAGGCATGATGCGGTGTGTATTGCTCATGTAAACAGGAAGTATTGGCACCCGGGTTTTGATCGCCAGGCGGATGGCGCCCGACTTGAACGCGCGCACCCGGCCGTTCGGGCTGCGGGTGCCTTCGGGGAAGACGCCCAGGGCGGCGTTGCCCTTGAGGATGCCGAACGCGTGCTTGATCGTCGACGGTTCGGGGTGTTCACGATTTACCGGGAACGAAAGGCAGGAGCGCAGGAACCAGCCGGTGAACCAATTGAGAAACGCCTCTTGTTTGACCATGATGTGGACGGGCCGATTGAGGCTGCACCCGAGCACGACGCCATCGACCTGGCTGGCATGGTTGGCGACGACGAGCAGGCCGCCGGAGCGGGGTTCGTTTTCGAGGCCGACCACGCGATGGCGGTGATAGAACCGCAGATAGAGACCGCCATAGAACCACTGCGTGAACACGTACATCCAGGGTGGGCGCTCGTGCGTGGCGTAGCGGCAACTGGTGTGCAGCGCCATGACAGCGATCAGCGACACCACCGCCAGACCAATCGACGAGAGAACCTGCATGAGCATCGTGGTTGCAACGACCTCCATGAGACCCGGTCACGACGACCAACGGGATTATGATACCCTCAACCTGGTCGCCGGGCAATGGGCGATTGCCTGTCCCGGACGACGACCCAAGACCGATTCGCTGGAGCCGTCGAGATATGCCGTGTGCCCCTGTTCGTGCTTCCTGGCTGGACCTGCCGCTCGATGAACTGCCGTTCGTCGCCGTCGACACCGAAACGACCGGTTACGCACCGCCCTCGGCGCGTTTGACCGAGATCGCCGTCTTGCCGTTGCAACCGGCGCGGGCGAAACTGGTCAGTCTCGTCAATCCGCAACACCCGATTCCCGGCAAGATTCAGGAAATCACCGGCATCACCGACCGCATGGTGCGCACGGCACCGACGGTCGAACAGTTGCTGCCGGCCCTGCAAGAAACCTTTGCCGAGACGATCTTCGTCGCCCATCACGTCAATTTCGACTGGTGGTTCTTCGATCACGTCTGGCGGCAGCATCTGGGCAAGCCGTTCTCGCTGCCGTGGGTGTGCACGTTGAATCTGTCGCGCCAGCATCTGGGCCTGGCGAAAAACAACCTGGCGTTGGTGGCGCGACACGTCGGAGTGCCGCTCACGCAGGCGCACCGTGCCGAGGCCGACGCACTGGCGGTGGTGGGCATCCTGCGTCACTTTCTGGCGCGGTGGACGGTGGCCGGGCACAAGACCGGGCGTGACCTGGTGGCCAACGGCATCCTGCAGTTGCAGCCGCCGCGTGCCCGTGAGGAACGGCCGGTCGCGGTGCCCCCGACGACGCCGACGTTGCCGGTCTGACCGACGGCTCGTTTGCACGGCGCGAGACGGTCGTTTCGCGCTGCCATCCTGGCAGCAAACGCCCACTGCGCCATCCGTGGCGGGCGGGCGCGACAGTTCTGCCCGACGCACCTGCGTCACGGGTGGCGCGGACCTGTGGGGTGAGTTACGCAAATCCTCTGAATAAGAGGGTTTGTGCGGTTGGTACGGCGATTGCGCCGGTGCACCTTCGCTCGCTGAATAAACGCCAACGCGGAGGTGACGGTGATGAACGCGCCACGACAAAGCTCCCGAATCGCAGGTCTGCATCTGGCTCTGGCCCTGGTGTTGCTTGTGGGCGCGTCCGGGGCGGCGATGACGCTGGGTGATGGCGCCCGCGCCGTCCCGCTCAACCGTCAAGTCGTCGAGGTGACCATCGACAACCAGGTGGCCGTCACCCGGGTCACCGAGACATTTGTAAATACATCGCAACACACGATCGAGGCGGTCTACACCATGCCGTTGGCCGAGAAAGCCGCGATCCAGGAGTTTGGTATCACCGGGGCCGATGGCGTGCGCCAGGTTGGTGCCGTCGAAGAAAAGCGCGAAGCCGAGGCGATCTACAGCAACGCGCAGGCCCAGGGCGTGACGCCGGCCATGGTGGCGCCGGCCGCCGACGGTAACAGTTTTCAGACCAAGGTCGGGGCGGTGTTGCCCGGCAAGCGGGTGACCGTCGATGTGACGTTCAGCCAGATTCTCGACTACAAGAGCGGCCGCATCGTCTACCAGTACCCGCTGCAACTGAAGAGCGTCCAGGTCGAGAAACCGGAACTCGTGTCGGTTCGCCTGAAAATCCGCGATCAGAAGAAGATCGTCGAGGTCAAATCGCCGACCCACCCATGTTCGGTCGTGCGCAAGGACGACCATGCGGTGGAGGTCACCTTTGAAAAAGGGCAATGGCAGCCCGACCACGACTTCCAGGTGGTCTACGATGTCACCGCGCCGCGCATGGGGTTCAACTTTCTGTCGACGCGGCCGAACGAGAAGGAAGCCGGTTACTTCATGATGATGCTGGCGCCGCAAGAGGAGATCGAAGCCAAAGATGTCGCGGCGCGCGATCTCGTGTTCGTGCTCGACTGTTCGGGCAGTATGCAGGGCCAGAAAATCGAGCAGGCGCAACGGGCGCTGAAATACATTGTAAATCGGTTGAATGCTGACGACCGCTTCAACCTCGTGACCTTTTCAGACGGAGCGACGGCGCGGTGTGGCGACGGACTGGTTGCGGCGACCGATCTGAACCGGCGTGCGGCGCTGGCGCAGGTCGATGCGGTGGGTGCCAGTGGCGGCACCAATGCGCAGGATGCTCTGCAGTCGGGGTTGCGGCTGTTCGACGGTTCGAGCCGGACCAAGGCGCTCATCTTCTTGACCGACGGGCAGCCCACGGTGGGCGAGACGAATCCCGAGCGGATCGCGGCCCATGCGCGCGCCGCCAACGCTGCCAAAGTGCGCGTCTTCACGTTCGGCGTCGGTGACGATGTCTCGACGCCCCTGCTCGAGCAGTTGGCCCGCGAGAACCGCGGTGAGGCGCTCACCGTGCGGCTCAATGAAGATCTGGATGCCCGCCTGACGGCATTCTATGAGACGATTTCGAAACCGTTGCTCACCGACCTCGCCGTTGATTGGCAGGGTGTCACGGTGTCGGCGTTGTCGCCGGCGACGCTGGGCAACGTCTACAAGGGCAGCCAGGTGGTGTTGTTCGGTCGGTACGTGCAACCGGGAGCGAAGAAGCTGGTGGTGACCGGCGATCTCAACGGCAAGCAGTGCCGCTTTGAACTCGAAGCGAATTTTGCCGCGAAGAGCAGCGACAATCTGTTCGTCGCGCGCTTGTGGGCAAAGGCGCAGGCCGACGAACTGGTGTCGCACATGCGGGCCTATGGCGAGGATGCGGCAAAGAAGGCCGAGGTGATCCGCCTGTCGAAGCAGTACGGATTTGCGTCGCCCTACACCTCTTTTGTGGCGGTCGACCCGACACCACGCCCGGTGCAGACGGCGAGCACTCTCGACCGCTACCGGCAGCCGCAACCCGGAGTCTCGCCGCAGGTCGCGCCGGCGGTGGCGATGGCACCGGCGGCATCGATCGATCCGGCCGCGTTCAAGCCGGCGATGCCGATGCAGCCACGGCAGAACATCACCGTGGTGCGCACGGCGGCGCCCAAAGAGGTGAAGGTGTGGGGCTTCCTGCCCGGGGCCCTGATGGTGCCCAACTTCCGCCAGGCCCGTGAATCGGCGCGGGGAAAGGCCTGTGCCGCCAACATGCGGGTGATTGCGTCGGCGATCGAGCAATACAATATGGATCACTCCGGTGCCATGATTCCGTACAACATCGAGGCGCCGTGCGAGCAGTTGCGGCAGGCCGGGTATCTCAAAAGCGTGCCGCGTTGTCCGGCTGATCCGACCCTGCCGTACATGTACGTGACCATGGTCGATCCGCAGAACCCGTCGGCCGGTTTTCAAGACATCTACTGTCCGATCCACAACCGGTGCGACGATCTGTGGGCCGATGCCAAGACGCCGACGAATCCGCATGTGCAGGTCGCGCCGGCAACGGCCGGGGTGCAGTTGTGGAACATGGTGCAACCGCTTGTCGAGCTGGCAATCAACATTCCGTTGCTGCTGTTGTCGTTCTGGCTGATTTACAAGATGTTTCAACTCGTGCTCCTGCCATTTCGTCTGTTGTTCGGAACCGTCGTCTCCCCCAACCGTTGATGGCCCGGTAACCGTGGGTGCAGGGTGAACGTGCCGCAGGAGCCGAACCGCGCGGCTCCGGGTGCGCATCCAACAGGCCCGCCGTGGTTGCACGGCGGGCCGTTGTTTGTGTAGGCTGCTGACACATCGACCTGGCCCGAACGGTGGGCAGGAAAGGACGCGAGTCATGAGTCCGTGGGGATGGCGGTGGCTGATCACGGGCGGCGCCTGTGCCGTCAATGCCGTGCTCTACGGTTTTGCCATTCACTTCAACGCCCCCGACCAGTTCGAGATGGTGATGATGACCGTGCTGGCGCTGGTGTTTCTCGTGGTCAGTGCGTTGAACGAGAAAGACCCGGCGTATCTGTTCGCACCGTTTGCCGCGATCTACCCGTTGCTGTGCCTCAAGTCGCCCGACCCGGTGTTGCGTGTGCCAACAGCGGTTGCCGGTGCGGTGGTGGCCGCGTTGTTGTTCGCGTGGTTGTCGGGGCGGTTTGCCGGATTGGCGCAGCGGCGGCAGGTGCAGCGGATTCTCTTGCGGGCCGGCGTGAAAAGAACCGACGCACTGCCGGGCGCGCATCTGCTTGCCGAGTACCAGGCATTCGAGCAGGCGGTGGCCAAGGTCGAAAACAGTTTCGACGGCACCGATGCGAATCTCGAACAGATGCTCGAAACGACGCGGGTGCAGGTGGGCACGGTGGCGACGGAGTTCGCCCGGTTGCTGTTGCGCGCGGCCCATCTCGAACAGTTGCTTGCCGGCAATCCGGTCGCTGACCTCGAGGCCGAGCGGACCCGTCTCGAAGCCGAAGCGCGGCGGCAGACCGATGCGGTCGTCGCGGGCCAGATGGCCGAGACGCTCAAACAGAAAGACGGGCAGATCGCCGACCTGCGCAATCTGGCGATGTGCGGCGAGCGGATGCGGACGAAACGGCTGCAATTGCTCGAGACGGTGCGGCGCATTGCCGGCCGGTTGCAGACGTTGCGCTTTGCCGACATCAAGACGCTCGAGGCCGGCCGCGCCGCCATTGACAAGGAACTGGTCGAGGTGCAGGGTGGTCTCGACGATGTCGAAGCGGCGTTGACGCGGGTGGTACAGAGCACGGCCGACCATCTGCACTGAGGCCGTCGGGGGAAGAGGGCACCAAATGAAGAATGAACGAAGTCGGTGTGGCCGCCGATAATGTATTGACATCATGAATACAACGAATGCTAACGTGGTTGGGGGTGCCATGCCGCTTCCCGAGGACCGGCGGTTTGCCCGGGCCTGGGAGAAAACCGTGGCCGACCGGCGGCGTTTGCGGGGTCTGGCGGTGGTCTTTCGCGATCAGGTCGCCCACGGGGGCGAGGCCGTGGCAGTAACCATCGACCGGTTCGTGGCCTCGTGGCCTGAAACGATGCGGGCGGCCGGCCCCTGGGGCGCCGCGATCGTTGCCGACATGTCGGTCGGCAAGCGGTTCCTCGCGCTGTTCGATCGCGCGCTGGGTCTTTTTGCCGCTTTTCACTGCCCGGAGTGCGGCACGCTCGAGGAGCATGGCCGCGAGTTGTGCGCCGCCTGCAACCGCGTGGTCGAACCGGTGTCGGTGAATCATCCGGCGATTCTGGTGCGTCTGCACCAGGAGTTTCCCGACCTGGTCCGCGACGCCGCCGACGTGGTGGACCTTGCCGTGCTGGTCGAAGAGATGGTGGGACCGGGGGCGGCGACGGCGGGTGATGACATACAACGTATGCCAATGCCTGCTGCGGTTGCGGGCAGTGCAAACGACCCGCCCGCCACGGATGGCGCAGTGGGCGTTTGCTGCCATGGATGGCAGCGCGAAACGACAGTTTCG
>CAZADH010000217.1:3002-10793 GCA_964483805.1 uncultured bacterium | reverse complement strand
ACGTTGGCCAAAGAGGCCGGGCGCTACGTGTTCCTGCCCATCGACGAATACGATGTATTGACATCAGCCAAGTCGGCCTACCTGGCGCGACTTGCCGCCGCCGCGACGGACGCGGCGGCCTCGCCACGCGCACCGATCGATTTGCGTTTGACCTCGGCCCGGCTCACCGGCCGGGTTGCGGGCGATTATGCACAGATCGACGCCGAGTTCGAGGCCGATGTCCTGGCCGACGGGTGGCAGACCATTCCGCTCGTTGGTGGTGCGGTCGCCGTGGCATCGGCAACCATCGACAATCAGCCAGTCGCCCTCGATCCGACCGCGAGCGCCCCCGGAAGCCACCGCATCCGCCTGCGGCGGCCGCAGTTGGGAGCGGCAGGCATGCCGGGCCGCAGCCAATGGACCGAACAGGCCTGGCCCGACGTGGGCTATGCGGTGTTCCTGCGCGGCACCGGGCGCCACACCATCAACCTCTCGTTCATTGTCCCGATCGATCGGGAAGACATGCACGCGGCCCTGCGCTTCTCGGTGCCGCGCATTCCGCTGACGTTCTTCCGACTGGCCTTCGCCGCCGACGACATCGCCATCGACGGCACCAACCTCAAGGACTACGGCATCGAAGACGACGGATCCCCGGCCCGGGGTTGCGCGCTGGTCGGCTGGCTGGGCGCGGCCGACCAGGTGTCGGTGGCATGGCGCGAGCGAGTGCCGGCACAACCTGCGCTCCCCGAAACGCACGGAAACGCACCCGAAACGCCGATCGCAAACGCCTCGGCGACGCCGCGAACGGCGCCGCAACCGTCGTTGCGCGACCTGCGCCCCACCCGGGTCACGACGCAACCAATGGTCTATGCGCGCGGTGAGACGCTCGTCACCTTGGGTGAAGGCGCCATCCGCGGGCGCACTGACATCGAGTACTCGATCAGCAAAGCGCCGACGTCGCGCTTCGAGTTCGTCATGCCCGGCGAACTCGAGATCCTCGGAGTCCAGATCGACCGGCCGGGATCACACCAGATCCGCCGCGAAGGCACCAATCGCCGCCTGATCGTCGATCTGTTGACGGCCACGTCCGATCGCTGTGTGATCAACCTGAAGTGGGAGTGTCGCATCAGCGACGCCTCCGGCAGCATCGACCTGCCCGAGATCAGCCCGGTGGGACTGGTGCGTGAAACCGGGACGGTGGCCATCGAAGCGCTCAGTTCGGTCGAAGTGCAGCCCGCCTCGGGGTCGCTCGAGGTGGCCGGCCGGCGCATCAATCGTATTGACATCATGGCGTTGCCCGAAACCCTGCGGCAGAGCACGACCCGGCCGATCCTCCTGGGGTTCCGCTACTTCGCGCGCCCTCTCAATCTGGCCCTGTCGGTGACGCGTTACGAAGACCGTCCGGAGCAGACGCAGACGATGGTCGCCGACGCCATGGATGTGAAGACCGTTTTCACCTCGAACCGCGCGAGCGTCACCCAGATGGTGCTGCGCATTCGCAACAACAACAAAGACTTTCTGAGTCTGCAACTGGCCTCGAACACCAAAGTGCTCTCGACCTTTGTCAACGGCGAAAACCGCGAGATGATCACCGATCCGCGACTCGGCCGCACGCAGATCCCGTTGCCCCAGGCCACGATTCCGGGGCGGGCAGAAGAGATCGAGTTGTGGGTCAAGTATCAGCAAGAGATTGCCTCGATGGATTTCGCCGGCCAACTGCAGTTCGCCTGCCCGGTCGTCGACATTCCGGTGTCGCGCTGCGAATGGACGTTGTATTCACCGTTGTCATACGCACTCTACGATTTCAGGGGGAATGTCGCACCGATGACCCCGTCGCGCGACCCCTTCATTCTGCGCGGGTTCAACGCGATCTACGACCTTGGTGCCACGGCCTTCTTCAACTACGGGATCCAACTGCTGGTCCTGGCAATCATGGTGGTGGTCGCTTTGGCCCTGTTCTGGAGCCGCGAAGCGATCGGGGGTGCCATAAGCTGGTTCTTCGCGGGCACGTGGCGGGTCGTGCATGCGCTGTTCTTCTCGACGTTCAATCTCGTGCAACTGGCGATCGTGTTACTGGTCATTGGCTTGCTGGCCGCCATTGCCACGCCCAACTTCCGCCAGGCCCGCGAAAGCGCTCGCGAGAAGGCGTGTTATGCCAATATCCGGGTGATTCAAAGCGCCTGTGAGCAATACAACATGGATCACTCCCAGATGCTCGAGAGCATCGACGCGAACGTGCTGGTGCAACTGCGCGCCAACGCTTACCTCAAGTCGATACCGCAGTGCCCCCAGGATCCGCGCGGGCAGAATCAATCGATCTACTGCAACGCGGGCAGCATGCGGAGCAATGGGGTGGTGGTCTGCCCCATCCATGGCGCCGTTGAAGGCGATTGGGACGAAGTCATGGTCGCCGCCCGGCCCGGCTTTGCTGCCGGCGAATCCGGACCCCGGCAGGAAGGTCAGCGCCGCGCCGGCGGCCAGGAGAACGAGGGCATGGGCAGCGGCCCCTGGGCCGGCAGCGGCGGGCGGGTGCGTGGCCTGCCCCCACTCGACGTGCGCCTCGCCCTCATCGGCAACCCGTATATTCTCGAACGTGAACTGGTGTTGCCGACGGCGTCACACGGTGTATTGCTGGCCAACAACACGACGCCCCAGGTGCGCGTGCGTTACGTGAAAGCCCTATCGGTGCAGTGGCTCGCCGTCGTCGCCTTCTTCCTCGGTTTGATGGCCGGCATGTTCATCATCGCCGGCGCCTGGCGCGGCAGCATGTCGCAACTGGGCATCGCCCTGTTGCTCCTCGGCACGCTCAGTTACATGGACTATCACTTCGACAATCTCGGCGACCAGGCCAATTACGGTTTGTGGCTGGTCCTGGTGGGCGGCATCCTCTGGAAGCTCATCTGGACGGTGTCCTGCCTCGATTCGTCCGCCGCCGGCGGTCCGCCGGCAACGCCGTCGCAGCCGTCCGGCCCGATCGATGGGCCGCGCGGCCCTAGCGGGCCGAGCGACCGCGAGAGTCCGACCACCCCCGCCTCGCCGGTCGATGCGCCCCGGGCCGACGACACCGCGAAGCGCCCAGCCCCGAGTGACCCGGCGGGTGGCCTGCCCGGCGCCAGCAACATCGGCGCGGGACCGCGGCCCCCGCCGACGGCGAGTGCGACCGTAACATCGATTGTATTGCTCATCGGCCTCGGCCTGTTGTGCGGACCCGGCGCGGTGGCTGCCGAACTACCCGCGCACGAAGTGCGCGTCATCGTGCCGTTCACCGATCTAGCCTCATTCATGCCGCCCGGCAATCGCATGGTGATCGTGCCCGAAGCCGACTACCGTTACCTGCTCGACGTCGGCAGCGACAGCACGCCGATCGCCGGCCCCGCCAGCGCCCCGGCCCCACTCGATTTCGCCGTGCGCGAGGCCCGCTACGAAACGGCGGTGGTGCGCCGCGGTCTGCGCGTGCAGGCCCGTTTCACCGTCGATCTGCCCAACCCGGGTTGGAAACGGGTGCCGTTGCTGCCGACTGCCATCGTGCCCAACCGCGCGGTGTGCGACGGCAAAGCACTGGCCCTCGATCATGGTGCCGATGCCGACACGAAGCAACCAGCATACTGTGTATTGACACAAGCCACCGGCACCATCGTCGTCGAGATCGACGGTTTCCTGCCGGTGTCGAGCTCCGACGAGCAGTTGCCGCGACAGTTCGATCTGCCGGTGATCCCGGCGGCGCGGACGCTGGTCGCGTTCGGCGTTCCGGGCGAACACATCGAAGCCTGGATCGACCCGGGCATGGTGATCGAGCGCAGCGAAAACGCCGACGGCGTCCGCCTGTGCGCGCTGGTGCCGCCCGTCTCCCCACTGCGCTGCGCCTGGTTCCCGCGGGTGACCCCGGTGAGTCCGCCCGAAACGGCGCTCGCCAGTGCCACGGCGACGGGCTCGGCCGAGGCCTCCGTCACCGCGGTCATTCCCGAAGAAACCCGGGTCGAGGTGACCGAGTTGAACCTGCTGAGCTTCGAGGAAGGGTTCGTGCACGGGCGCAACCGGTATCTGTTCGAGATCAGCGGCGGCGAAGGTCTGGCGACCTTCTCGCTCATGGTGCCGCCGCGACTCACCGTCATGAAGGTGATCTCGCCGCAAGTCGAAGACTGGGGCGTGGTCGACGAAGCGGGCAAGCAGATGAAGCGCCTGAACCTCAAGTTCACCAGTCGGTTGCGCGGTTCGGTCTCGATCGCCATCGAGTATGAAGAACCGCTCCAGGATCTCGAGAACGGAAAATACGAGGTTCCCGAACTGGTGCCGCTCGCGGTCGACCGTGTCTTCGGTCATCTCGGGGTGGCAGCGGCGCGCACCTTGAAGGTGCAGGCCAACGAGCAGAGCGACGATTACAGCGTGGTCGACGTCGCCAAGTTCCGCCACCTCTTGGGTTCCGGTGCACCCGACAAGATCCCCTATGCGTTCCAGTTCATCAAGCACCCCAACAAAATGAACCTGACGGTGACCCGGCCCCAGGAGGTCGCCCAGCAGACCGCCGCCATCGATCGCGCCAACGCCATGACCACCATTCACATCGACGGTTATCTGCTCGGGCGGGTCGCGTATGAAGTCCGCAACAACTCCCAGCAGTTCCTCAAGGTCAAGCTGCCGGTGATCGAAGGATGCCCCGCCGAACTGTGGAGCAGCGAGGTCGCGCACCAACCGGTGCGCTCGGGCTTCGACAACCAGCGAGGGGTGTTCAATGTTCCGATCGTGCGCTCGCCCCAGATCGATGGAAAAGCCGTCTCGTTCCCGGTCGAGATCGTCTACGCCGTCCGTCTGCCCAAGCGGCTTTCGGCGGCGACGCGGGCCCGCATTGAGTTGCCGGCGGTCGATCTGCCGATCAGCGAGTTGTCGTGGGTCGTCTATCTGCCCGACGGCTACGATTTGAGCCGACCGGTCACCAATCTCGACCAGTTGCGGCAGCGGCCCGACCAGTCGCTGTTGAGCCACGCCGCCATTGTAAATACAACATATGCCGTTGGCGGCACGCTGGCTGGCAGCGGCAGCACCGGAACCACTGCCGGTGGCTGGGGCTTGTTGACGGACCCAACCGGCGATAAGGGCAGCGGAACCGGCGGCGCCATGCGCTCGGCCTGGACGGGCGACATGGGCAACCTCGACCGCATGTACGGGTTTCTCGGCCTGTTGCCGGTCAAGTTCAACGTGCCGGCATCGACATGGTGGTCGGCCTTCCAGGGGCAACTGATCGATCCGGACCGGCCGCCGCCGTTCATTGATGGATGGCTGATTTCGCCGCGCCAGGGCAAGGTCGGCCGCTGGTTCAAGGGCATCATGTTCGGCCTCGGCGCGATTGCCGGGTTCGCCATCCTCGCCCTGTTCCGCGGCATACGGCCGCGGATCATGGTGTTGTTGCTGGTGTTCTGCGCAGCCCTTTTCGGCCTCGCCCTGGTGATGAAACTGTATCAGGCCGATCACCTGTTCAAGCTGGGCGTCGTCAGCGTGGTTGCCTCGGGGCTGCTGTGGCGGTGGTTCCGCTACGATCCCCGTACGCTCAAAGGCGAACCCACGGCCCCACCGCATCCATGAGTGCCGTTCCAACCATCCGATCGACGAGGTGATGCCCATGGCATTCGCGAAACGACTCGGCCTTGCCGCCGTAAAAATCATCCCCGGTCTCGTATTGATGTTGTATTTCTGTCAAAACTGGCTGATCTTCCATGGTTGGAAACTCGACAAGGCTCCCGACCTGCCCAAGATACCGGGGCGGGTGGTCGAACATGTGAGTTTCCCGAGCAGCGACGGCGTCACCTGCCGCGGCGTTTACATGGGCGCCACCGCGTCGGTCACGCAACCGCTCGTGTTGATGTCGCACGGGAACGGCGGCCACCTCGAGTGGTGCTTCGGCCGCATGGGCACGCTCGGCACCCTGCCGGTCGATTTCTTCGTCTACGATTACCGCGGGTTCGGACAAAGCGATGGGTCGCCCTCGGTGCCGGGGGTCATGGACGATGCCGCCGCGGCGGTGCGTTACCTGCAAACCCACCGTGGCCTGGGCAGCGGCCCAGTCATTCTCTACGGCTATTCGCTCGGCACCGGCGTGTCGTCGACCATCCTGGACCGCAAACTGTGCCGGGTCACCGGCATCGTCTACGAGGCGCCATTTCTCTCGGTGCGGGCCATGGCCGCGCGCAACTTTCCGGGCATCGGGCCGCTGGTGCTGAGTTACGACCTGCCCAGCGAGACCATTCTCGCCAGCTACACGGGGCCGTTGGCCATATTCCATGCGCCGGACGACGGGGTCATTCCGCAGGCTCAGGGGCGCAAGCTGTTCGATCTGTGTCCGTCAACGAGTAAGGAGTTTATCGCCATGCCCGCCGGGGTCGGGGGCCACGCGGCCGACTTCCACGAAGATCCCCATTACCTGCCGGTGTTTCAACGGATGATCGCGAGCGCCACAAGTTCCGGAGAGCCGCTGCGGTAAACGCTGACGCGCGCGCGCGGATGCGCGAAATGGGCGTTTGCCGCTGTTGAGAGCGGCCCGAAACGCCAGGTTCGTACAGTGCGACGGGGCCGGGCGTTTCAGCGATTCTCCCGCGGGTTTGGCGCGCGCGGCAGGCATTGGAGGGCGATCCAGAGGCACAGCACCCCCGCCACGGTCAGCGAGGCCAACAACCACGCAGTTTTGCCCTCGGGCGGGACAACATCTCCGCCGGCCACCAATCCGGTCAGGGCAAAGACCAACACGGCCAGCATCCGCAAGGCCCATCCGACGACGCGATACTGCCAGGCAACCGCCCAACTGGCAGCCAAACCGGAAAACGCACCCATGACCCCAGCGGCTTTGATGGTGCGGTTCGACAGGTTGTGGCGGCACCACTGCCCGATGTCCGACGATGGCGGAAACGACTCGAGCCACAGGAAACCACACGCGTAGGCGGCCGACGCCGCCAGGGTGGCGACAAAGAGAGTGCGCACGGCCCGATCGATATCGGCAGCAGCAAGAACGCCCCGCACGGGGGCGAGGCGCTGGCGCGATGAACGTTTCACGGTGTTATAAACACAGTGTATTGCTTATCGCCGACCGGCTTTCTGCATGGCGGCCGCGCGCACCGCCTCGGCCTCACGCAACTGCTGCAGTGCCGCGGTCACGGCCGGATCATTGGTATCCCGCGTCTTGATGAGTTCGGCGTACTTCGTGTAGGCCGCACTGTACATCGCCTGCGCGGCCTCGAGCGGCACCACCGGCACGTTGGTGTTGGTCACCAGCGGGTCGGCCTGGGGAACCGGGATCGCCGGGGTCACGTTGTTGGCCGCAGGGGCGGCGGCAAGGTTCGCCGCCGTACCGGTGGCGGTCGCCACGACCGGGTCCGCACCGGTTCCGGTCAGGGCCTTGACCGCGGCAAGCTGTTCGGACAGCCACGATTCTTGGGCAGCGAGTTCTTTGATCTGGTCGTTCAATCGGTCGCGCTGCACGAAGTTCAACTTTGAGGTGACCGCCAGCTTGGCCCGCGTCTGCTGCAAAACGTATTGCACCTGGGCCAACCGCTGGGTCGTCTCGCGCTCGAGGGTCGCGAGTCGCGCCGCCGACGGCACGTCGCCACCGTTCTCGGCGCAGATGCGGGCCATGGCAGCAAACCGGCGTTCTTCACCCGCGAACGCCGCGGTCGCCTGCACCATCTGCTGATGCGTGCGATAGAGCGCAAACGGGCGCAGGAACGTGGTCTGACGGTAGTCGTTGATGGTCAGCCGGAACTTGCGGTCGACCTGCAGGAATGCGCGCGCGCGGGCGACCAGTGCCGGTGACGATGAGCCACGATCGAT
>CAZADH010000217.1:0-2992 GCA_964483805.1 uncultured bacterium | reverse complement strand
GATCCACTGAGCGGCTTTGCGGCCGGCGATCTCACGGGCGACGGCCAGTTGCCGCGCGTTCGGACGCAGCGGCCAGAACCAGGGCCAATCGCGCTGCAGTCGTTCGATGCGCTCGACCTCGGCAGACGCCGCCAGCACTTCGTTGACCTTGACCGGCTTGCGCCCACCGTCAACGAGCCCCAATGTTTTGAACTGCTCGGCCTGACGCGACAGATTGCCGGGTTCGCTGTCCCAGCCTTGCTGCGCGTACTCGATGATTTCGGGCAGGGTCATCTCTTTGTGCAACAACAAACCCTCGATGTAGCGCTGAACGATGGCCTTGTATTTCGGGTCACCCCAGATGCTCTTCGAACCCAGCGCCATCGCCACCGACTCGAACTTACCCCGCGTCAGTTCGTTCGACAGTGCCCCCTTCATGACGCCGAACGCCACCGCAGTGAAGATGTCGTTGCCGCCCTCGCTCTTCAAGGCACCCGCCAGACCGTTATAGGCCAGTTGTCTGACCTTGTCTTTCAGTGTACCCGTGAGTTTGGCCCGCACATGATCGGCACCGTCGGCCGAACCGGCAAACGTTTTGGCAAAGTCGCGCCCGGCTTTGGTAGCCAGCATTTTGGCAACCTCGGCCACGCTCGAGTTCATGGCGGCGCGGCGGTCACCGTAGAACGCGTCCATTTCTTCGAGCAGCTCGGGCCGTTCGCGAATCAGGTAGTCACCGATCACCTTGATGCCAACCACCGTGGGCACGAAGGTGTTGGCGATCTTCTTCACTTCCTCGGGCGAGAGCGCCGAGTTCTTTGCATCGCGCGCGTGCTCGGCAGCCATCGCCGCCGAGAGCAGCCGGACCGGCACGTAGACCACGCCTTCCTGCAACTCGTCGTGGCGATCGCGGTAGTTGAGCAGATCGACCGCCAATTCGTTCAACTGGTGATTGGTCGACTCGGCCCGCGGAATCGTCACGGTCAATTTGTTGTTGGGGTAGCCGCCCTCGGCGTGCGCCGTGGTGATCTCACCATAAACGTGACCGGCAAACCCCAGTGCCTGTACAACATCTTCGAGGCCAAACTTCTCGTCGCGTTTCGCCAGCTCGATCAAGCGATCGATGGTCGGGACATCGTTGTGAAAGATGTACGGATAACTGGCGCCACCCACGGCCTTGATATCGGGACTTGGGCCAGTTCCGGCGAACATATCGCGGAGCCGGTCGGGCAGCATGAAGTTCGCACCCATCTGGGTTTTCGCCTGGTCGAATGCCTCGGCGTTGACCACGTAATGGGTCATCGGCCCCCAGGCGAACAGGCCCGGCACGGCGCAGACCGTGGCGACGACGGCAGCGACAAGGGTCCTGCGAAAGAAGCTGTGCGAAGTATTCATGATCTGGCCTCCGGCGCGGGGCGCCTCCAGAGAAGATGCAGCCAATTTGGTTAAATTGTAACGAAAACTCGCCGCCCCCCGCAAACACTGACAGGGTACAGCTTGCAGACAGAAGGAAGGCCCTGGTCGGCCTCGACTCGTCCTGGCAATTCCAAATGCATCGACGGCGTCGTTTGCGTTCCGACTGCTCTCACCGGCCGGGGTCCGCAAGGTCGGTTTGCCCCGGTGCAAGAAACCGACATATACTGAGCCTCGAGCCACAACGTGCATCGGGCACAGGCGGCCGCAATCAGCGACAGACAACGGCCAACACAGTCAGACGACGAGGTGCAACGTGAGAAAACCGGGAGAGATTCTGCTCGACACAAATGGCGGTCCGCAGATCGTCATGGGCAACACCGCACTGGTGCGGGCAATGATCGAGAGCGGCGTGCGGGTGGTCACTGCGTATCCCGGGTCGCCGACACCCGAGATCGCCGATGCGATCGCCGCGCTGCCGGTTGACCGAAACCCACTGTATTTCGAGTTTTCGACCAACGAGAAGGTCGCGACCGAGGTCGCCTTTGGCGCCGCGGTCAACGGTCACCTGTCGTGCGTCTTCTTCAAAAGCGTCGGGTTGAACGTCGCGGCCGACACGTTCGTGCAGCTCTCGCTCATGGAACTGATCGGCGGCATGGTCATCGTGCTCGGCGACGACCCCGGCGCGAACTCGTCGCAAAACGAACAAGACAACCGGCACTTCGCGCGCCTCGCCGCCACGCCTCTGTTCGAACCGGCGACACCGCAGGAAGCCTACGGCATGTTCAAGGAAGCGGCGCGCCTCAGTCGCGAACGCCACATGCCCATCATCGTGCGACTGACCACCCACGTCTGCCACGCCAAGGCCCGGGTCGAGTTCGCGCCGTATCAAGCGAGTGCCGTCGACAACACCCCGCGGTTCTCACCGAAAAACGGGCCGTACATCCCGATCACCGCCGCCGTGTTCCCGCTCAAACGGCGGGCATTGGCAAAGCTCTCGGCCATGGCCGATTATGCCGAGACAAGCACATACAACGTAAATATAGACAACAGCAACAAGCAACGCGGCATCATCACGGCCGGCATGCCCTGGTTGTCGCTCGCCGACGCCCTCGACGGCGCCAGGAACCCACCCGACGTGCTGCGACTCGGCCTCGTGCACCCGCTGCCGCGCGAACGCGTCGCGTCTTTCCTGGCAACGCACGACGAGGTCAAGATCATCGAAGAACTCGACGACGTGCTCGAGCAGCAGATCAAGGCGCTGGCCCACGACCGACGCCTGCCGACGCGGATCATCGGCAAGGTCGAGACCGAAGACTGGATCGGCGAGTATACGAGCGAACGCGTCGGCGCGATGCTGAACCGGGACTGGCCGGACCTGGGCATCGTCGCGGCCGCGCCGGTCGCGAACACCCCGACCGTGCCGCCCCGGCCGGCCCAGATGTGCCCGGGATGCGGACACCGCTCGGCGTTTCATGCGATCAAGCAGGCGCTCGGGCCCGACGACATCACCGTCGCCGACATCGGTTGCCACACCCTGGGTTTCCTGCCCCCGTATGAAGTCGGCCAGGTGTTGCTGTGCATGGGCCACTCGATGGGGACG
>CAZADH010000216.1:5727-10840 GCA_964483805.1 uncultured bacterium | reverse complement strand
AACTGGTCGAGATTGCCTGCGTGTTTGCCGCCAACGTGGCCTGGTTGTTTTCGACTTCACGCGAGAACGGCATCGACGTGAAGCGCTGTGTGGCGGTGCGCGCCGACGGCACCGTGCTGGCCGCCGCGGCGACCGCCGGCGACGATCCGGCCTGGCTGCAACCGACGCACGGCCGCTGCGCCATCCACGACAGCCTGTTCGTCATCACCGAACACGGGCTCGAGCGAGTCCGGATCGACCATGGTGTTTTCACCGTCACCCGGCGGTTCCCTGATACCATTGACCTGATGCGTCCCGATGACCTGCTGGTTCCCGGACCCGATGGTCTCTTCGTCATCGGCCCGCGCTCGATCGCGCGGGTCACGAGAAAGGAGTCCCCCCATGTCTGAACGCAAAGCCACATCGAGAACTCTCCCCACGCCGAGTCATTACAACGTAAAGCATGCTTTCACCGCTGCTCATGCGGTCGGCGACGTCGGCGCGCTGCAGGTCGCGGCCGAGTCGTGGCGCACACAACACGACATCAAGCCGGTCGGCGGCGATCGGGTCCGCGTGCATCTGCTGATCATCGACGACCAGTACGATTTCACTTTTCCCGAGGGCGCCCTGTTCGTCGGTGGGCGATCGGGCAAGGGCGCCATGACCGCCCAGGACCGCCTGTGCCGCTTCATCTACGGCAACCTCGATCGGCTCACGCAAATCACCACGACCATGGACACGCACCTGCCGTTTCAGATCTTCTTTCCCAGTGCCCACCTCGACCAGAGCGGCCGCCACCCTGCACCGCACACGATGATCTCCGCCGCCGACTACCGCAGCGGCCGCTTCCGCCCGAATCCGGCCATGGCCCGCCAACTCGGCGTCGACCCGGTCTGGCTCGAACGGCAGTTCGTGCACTACTGCGAAAAGCTCGAGGAACGCGGCAAGTATCAACTGTATCTGTGGCCCTACCATTGCCTGCTCGGCACCAACGGTCACCGTCTCGCCGGCGTCATCGACGAGGCCCGACTGTTCCACGGGTTTGTGCGCGGCGCCGAGAACCGGCCCGAGATCAAAGGCGGCAACCCGCTCACCGAGCACTACTCGATCTTCTCGCCCGAGGTCACCACGTGCTGGGACGGCCAACCGATCCCCGGTGCGCAGAAGAACGCCCGCCTGATCAAGACCCTGCTCGAGGCCGATGCCGTGCTCATGGCCGGGCTGGCTTCCAGCCACTGCGTGAAAGAGAGCATCGCCGACTTCCTCGGCGAGATCCGCACGCAGGACCCGGCGCTGGCCGGCAAGGTCTACATCCTCGGCGACTGCACCGACGCTGTCGTCGTGCCCGGCGGCCCCGACTTCACCGACGCCGCCACCCAGGCGCTCGATGAGTTCCGCAACGCCGGCATGCACGTCGTCGACTCGAGCACGCCGATGAGCGACTGGCCAGAGTTTCCGGCGTAATCCTGGCGCCAGGTTTTGGCGGTGTCCCCTCGCCCGCCCAACACGGCGCAACTCGGCAAATCTGCAACGCGACGTAGGACGGCAAGGCTCCGCCTCGCCACTCCGGCAGGGGTCACGACCCCTGCACCCCGGACTGCTGTTTGCTGAACGCGTGCCGCGTTCAGCAAACGGTGGCCGCATGCGCAGCGTGGGTGATTTGCCAGCGCGACCTGCGAGCGTCACACGAACAAGTGGCAATCGTGCCTAATTTGTATTTATAACGTCAATACTAAGGAGAACATCTATGAGTCAGAGTCAGAACCCGACCCTGTCGATTCGTACACTGTTCAACAACGCGCACGCCGAAGGCGTGCTGTCGCCGACCTCTCTGCAGACGTTGACCGCAGTCGACCTGGGGGCGCAGATTCAGGCTGGTCTGGGGGTGTCGCTCGACGACGTGACCGCGAGCGAGGTCGTGCTGGTCACGATGATGATCGACGACTCGGGGTCGATTCGCTTCAGCGGCAATGCCAAGACCGTGCGGGAAGCGACCAACGGAGTGATCGATACGCTGGCCGCCACCGCCCAGGCCAGCTCGATCCTGGCGCACACGTGTTACCTCAACGGCACCGTGCTGTATCCATATCTGCCCCTGGTCGTGGCCGACGCCGGCGGGCACCAGCGGGCGGCCACGGCAACCTCACCGCGGTTGCGCTACCGGGCGAACCCGGCCATCGTGCGACTCGACGAAAAGAACTACGACCCGAATCTTGGTACCCCGCTCTACGACCAGACCGTGATTCTGCTCGGCCGCGTGCTCGCCAAACAGCAGGAGTTCGCCCAGGGCGGCGTCATCGCCCGCACTGTGACCTTGTTGGTAACCGACGGGGCCGACGAATGCTCATGTCGAGCACGTATTGACGATGTGCGCACACTGGTCGAAGATCTGCGCGGCGAACGCCACATTGTCGCGGCGCTGGGCATCGACAACGGCAGCACCGACTTTCGCACGATCTTCCGCGGCATGGGCATCCCCGACGATTGGATCCTCGTGGCCGGCAGCAACGCCACCGACATTCGCCGTGCCTTCCAGTTGTTCTCGCAATCGGCGGTGCGGGTAAGCCAGGGCGCACTCAATGTCACCCCGGGCTCCCTCGGCAGTTTCCTCGACGCATGAGCGAATGTGACCGACCTGGTTGAGCCCCGCCCGCCTTCAGTTCACGGCAGTAGGTTGCTGGCCGCCCGTGTCGCCATCGGTTTGCCGATTGAGAGAAACCGACAACGCCACGATCTCACGCCCGCGAATCTTCTTGACCCGTACCCGATACCGACCGACAACGGCACTTGCGCCCATCGCCGGACTGGCCCCGAGTAATTTCTGGGCCAACCCGGCCAGGGTGTCGATCTCTTCGATTTCGCACTGCGGCAGCAACGGCAGTTTTTTGTCGGCCAGTTGTTGCTGCACCTCGGCGATGGCCAGGCGTCCGACTGCATCGAAACTCTCGGGGCCGGTCCATTGAAAGCGCGGCGCCGCCGTGCCGTCGTGTTCGTCGCTGATGTCGCCGAAGATCTGCTCAATGATGTCTTCGAGCGTCACCAGACCGGCGGTGCCGCCGAACTCGTCGACGAGAATCGCCATGTGATTGCGGCTCTGTCGCATGCCGTCGAGAATCTTGCCGATGGCCACGGTCTCAGGAAAAAACAATGGCGGCAGCAGCAGTTTCTTGAGGTCGAACTCCTTGTCGTTGCGATGGGCCTGCAGTTCCTTGTAATGCAGAATCCCGGCGATCTGATCGGCCCCTCCGGCATAGACCGGCATCCGACTGTACTGTTCGGCGTCGAACTTGGCCTGAATCTCGCTGCGGCTGGCCGTTTCGGCGACCCCACACATGTTCACCCGCGGCGTCATGATCTCGCGCGCCATAGTCTCGTTCATGAACATCGCCCGGCGCACGAGTTCCAGCTCCATTGGGTCGATGACCCCGATCTTGTGCCCGAGTTTGATCATCGCCATCAGATCGTCGATCGACGCCGACGGCTTGCCGGTATCTTTGCCGAGGAGCTTGAGCAGTGCACGATTCATGAGGTTCAGCAACCAGACCAGCGGTGACACGATGAACAGGAACGTGCGACAGGGAACGGCCGCCAGCAGCGACCACTGCGTTTGGAAGGCCAGGCCCAGATTCTTGGGGATGACCTCGCCCCCGATCAACAGAAAGAAGATCGAGAGAACCGACGCAATGGCCGGCGCCACCCAGGGCGGCGCAGACCCGGCCGGAATCAGATTGTTGAAGATATTGGCGGCAAACACAGCAAGCAAGGTATTGACGATGTTGTTGCCAATCAGCAGGCCCCCGATGGTGCGCCCCCGCTCGCGGATCATCTCGAGCGCGATGCGCGCCCGCCGATCGCCCTGTTCCGCCAGGCTCAGCAACCGCCCCTCGGAGACCGCGGTCAGCGCCGTCTCGGTTCCCGAGAAGAAGGCAGACCCCACCAGAAGAAGGAAGAACGCCAAAACGTCGAACAGCGTCACAGGCCAGTCCTTTCAGATGCTCAATCGATCGCCCCACGACCACGTCTGCGGCCGGAACGTCGATGAAGACAAGCTCACGCCGGCATCACCGCTGCCGGGTGCAATCGCGGCAACCCGTTGCGCTCATGGCAATCGCGGTTGCGATGGAAGCCAGAACAATACCACTTTTCTGCCCGTTTGTAACGGGGTCGTTTTCGGCTTCGACATCACGGTATCGAGAACCCAATCATTCTGCCCGAACACTGGCCGGTTGTGCAAGAGGGGGAATACTTCGTCCCGCCGGTCAGGAGACGGGTTGCACGCATCTTCCCGGCTGGGTATCATCGTTCGGGGTCCACCGGGTGGCCAAGCCACCGCCAGATCAACAGGGAGGTCGAGTGCGACACACCTACGCTTATCCGCGACCGGCGGTCACGGTCGACTGCGTCGTTTTCGGCCTCGACGCCGAAGCCCTGCAAGTCCTGCTGATCGAACGGGATCTCGAGCCGTTCGCCGGCTGCACCGCCCTGCCCGGCGGGTTCGTGCGTATCGACGAAACCCTCGAAGAAGCTGCCCGGCGAGAACTCGTCGAGGAGACGGGTCTGCACAATGTATTTCTCGAACAGCTCTTCACCTTCGGCGCCGTCGACCGCGACCCGCGCGAGCGCGTGATTTCCGTGGCATACTACGCGCTGGTCAATATCCGGGACCATCGCGTCCGCGCCGCCACCGACGCCCGCCGCGCCGCCTGGTATCCAATCGCGGCCGTTCCCCGGCTCGCCTTCGACCACGCGGAGATTCTCGCCGCGGCCCTCGCCCGTCTGCAGGGCAAGGTGCGCTACCAACCCATCGGGTTCGAACTGCTGCCGCCGAAATTTACCCTCGGCGAGTTGCAACACCTGTACGAAACCATCCTGCGTCGCCCGCTCGACAAGCGCAACTTCCGCCGCAAGATTCTGGCCATGGACCTGCTCATCGATCTGGGCGAACTGCAAGAAGGCGTGCCCAACCGGCCGGCGAGCCTGTACAGCTTCGACAAACGTAAATACACGGCATTGCTGAAGCAGGGGTTCAACTTCGAGGTCTGACCAGCGGGCGCAGCGCCGCCGCCTCGCCCCCGTTCACCACCGATCCGCCACCGTCCGGTTGCCCCGGGCGATCAGGACGCACACCCAGACG
>CAZADH010000216.1:0-5672 GCA_964483805.1 uncultured bacterium | reverse complement strand
CAGGGCCCAGACCCCGAAACCGATGATGCGGTCGCACGACAACAGTCCGAGTTTCCCGAGCATAAAATGCCAGTCGTGGATGATCGTGTCGCCACCGCCAACGGTGACCAGTGGCAGAGCCCGGGCCCGCGCATCGGCAACATAGACCGAGACGTTGCTCAGGTTCGTCCCGAGCCAGAACCCGCCAAATGCCGGGGCGAAGTAATCGGGCTGGCGCAAGAAACCGATGATAACGATGAGCGGAGCCACAATCTGCGCAAGCGTGCCGCCCGCAATCGTCACGAACTCGATGCCGGTGAACGAGAACAGAACATGCCCGGTCTCGTGAATGCCCAGATTGACCGGTGCGAAGATGTGCGGGGTGGTCGCATCGATGGACAGACAGAGACCAAGATAGGCCATGGCCGCCAACAACGCGGCCCGGGGCCACCACCAGCGGTCGCGGCCCCACAGGGTCACCTGGTCGCCGAATGCGGCGGCAAAGCCGGCCCACCACTGACCCACGTCGTCTTTCCACATTGCGCCCACTCTAGCGCATCGCGCCTCGGCCTGGCAACCGTGACCGTCGCCCCGCACCGCCGCGACGTTGCCCCCCATACCCGCGGTGCGGCAAAACTGGAATCTTCACCACAAAAGTGGGAACATGAACACTGGACCGGCAAACCGATGCCGCCGGGTCGTTTCGCGCTGCCTGCTCGGGCCGAGTCGCGCCATCCGTGGCGCCGGCCGGGGCCGCCGGCGGCCGATCCGGGGCTCTTGCCCGCGTCCATGGCGGCAAACGCCCACTTCGCGCATCCGTGCGCTTGGGGCCCGCCCACGCCAGGCGTTGTGGGCATGTCGTTTCGGACGGTGCAACCGACCCGCCTGGTGCAGGCGGGTGATACAGTAAATACGTCGTATGCCTATTCGTGGAGACCTGCATGAACCAACCGATGACCCCGAACCCCTCCCGCCCCATCAGTGCCATTCCGCAACTGGCCCGGGTCGACTGGCTGTATTATGTATTGATCGGCGGTCGCGTTCTCTGCGGGCTCTGGTTGCTGGTGTTCCTCGCGTACGGTTGGGCGGCGTGGAGCGACTACCGTGTGTTGACCGCAGCGGTCCCCGCCGACGGCGCGGCCCCTGGGGCGCTGGTCCGCATTGAGGGGCCCTTCTCATCGGCAGGCCCGGCCAAAACCGAGGCCGCCAACAGCCGCGAAGCCATCGCCCGCGAAGGACTGGCCCGCGACTTCGGCCTCAGCTCGTACTGGCACGCCCGCCTGGTGATGTTCCGCAAGCCACGCAAGAGCGGTCCGTTTCATGAACGCATCGTCAACCTGGATGTCGCGGTGACGCAGCCGTTCGCCGTCACTCCGGCCGCAGGCCGCCCGGTTTTCGTTGGCGGCGCACCCACGAAACTGTACGGTGCGCTCGTGCAGTATCGCTACGAACCGCCCTATCTCGAATCCCGCGTCGATGCCGGTCCGAGCGCGGAGGCAGCCGCTGTCGTCGGTTCGTCCGGATTCGTGCAGGGCGTGATCAGCAGAGGGGTTGCTTCGCAGGCCGATCGCCTCGAACCCCATCCCCAGTATGGGTTGGTCCTTTCGGGAAAACCGTACGCGGTTGTCGCTCGCGATCTCGGTCTGCACCTGTTCGTGTCACTCGTGTGCACCGTCCTGCTCGCTGGGGCGGCTCTGAAGACCCGCCGGTATCCGTGTCTCGATCGGGCCCTGGCCCGCCCCGCCCAGTTCTGCGTTTTCGAGGTCACCGGTGGTTCCGAAACGGTGGCAGTGATGTCGATCGTGGCCGGCTTCGTCGCCAGCTTCATGCTCATCTCCCCACCGCCAACGCCCGAGCACGTCGTGTATGCGCTGCATGCGGGGCTGGCCCTGTTGCTCGCAGGCGTGGTCCTCGGCGCCGGTCGCGTCGAGTTCTTCTACGTTGCGAACAAAGCCGACTGCGGGTTCTATGCGGTCAACTGCGGCATGGTTTCGGCAACCGTCACCAAGATCATGGACCTGGCCGAGTTCAACCCGAAGGTCCGCTTCGAAGACGTCGCGACCCGCTACGGGATGAAGACAAACCACTACATCGAGACCGCGGCCCCGGGAGGCCGCACGCTGATCGTGTCCGACCGGTTCCGCGATTCTGTGGGCCCGGCTGAGATTCTGACCGAGTACGAACGCTTTCAGAAGACGGCGCTGCCGGTCACCACGGTCGAGGTCAATCACCTCATCGGATGACGGTTTGGCGGGTTGGTACCTGCCCCCCGGAGAAGACTAGTCCGGCAGGCGCGTCTCCCGTGGCTTCTGACCCGGCGTTGGGTCCATGGTAGTTTTCGGGCGACAATCGTCGCCGACTGTGTCTAGTCCACGCCGAACCACTTCGTGCCGCGGGCGCGCGCCCTGTCTTCCTCGAGACCCCACCGAGTGCCTTTGAAGAAGCGCAGGTAGCGCTCGCGGCGCGGGTTCGTCTCGGGCTCGACGGTCATCGGCGCCGTGACGAGCATATCGTCGCAGCCATCGGCGTCGACGTCGCTGATGATCACATCGGCGATCGGTTGATCGAACCGAGCGGTCGGCCAGTTGGCCACAGCACGGGTTTCGATAACGAGGCGCACGACACCTTGAAATACTTCATACATATAAAGCATGCCATTGCCTGCGTGCGTTCGCCCCACGGCCATCACCATTGGCCGATCGCTCTGCCTGAGGCGGACCGCCCGAATCGCGCACACCGTCGGCGCGTCGGGGGGCGACGGAATGTCGTAGGAAAAACGAACCCGCCCTTGCCCATCGACAGCGAGAATGGCCATGCCGCCAGCCCATTTCTCGTGCCACTCGAATCGCGCGGTTACGATGCCCTCGGCGACCCGTATGACCTCAAACGTAACGAACGACGCACCGTATTTCGTTTCGAGGTAGCTGCGCACCGCGGCGATGTCACAGCACAAACCAGCGCGCGGCACCCCGGGGTTCGCCGCAACCGAGACCGCGGGTGCCCCGGAGCGTGGCGCAGCAACGGCCAACACCGGCGCCGCCAAAGCCCACGCCCCCAACCCGGCGGCAAGAACGCTCGCGCGCCAGAAGGGAGTTCGCCTGAAGGTCCGCTTCGTCATACTTCGATTCTCGCGCGTTCGGCGCGCCAACGCAACCATTGACGGCCGATCCCGGTGGTCATTACAATCAAGCCCATGATGCAGAAGAGCCCCTCGCTTCTTCTCATAATGCTTCTGGTGATGGCCTCGCCCGCCGTCTCCATTGCCGGTTCTGGCCCGGGCTCGACCACGGTCGTCGCGCCTGCCACCCCGTCAGGGACGGCCGCGATCACCCCAGGCGCAGTCGCCAACGACTCCCCCCTGAAAGCGAACGGTTTGAGCAGCGCCGAGCGCAGGGCTCTCGGGTTGCCCCTCGACGAGGAGTGCCCACCCGACCAGATCCTCCAGACCAATGGCGACGACGAGAAATTTGTCGCGGCCTTGCCGACCGATGTGTATGCGGCCATCCATGCCTACGTGAAGGAGGCCCGCGGCCGGGATTTCAATGCGCAGGGGAACATCTACGCCGCGCGCAAGGTGGGCGCCTACATCTTGCTGTGGGTTAACGAACCCCAGGTCGATGACGGCGGCTTCGAGCTCATCTACTCGATCGCCGACAAACGCATCGCCGGCTCGTTTTTCGCCGGGTACAAGGGTTGAAACACGCCTACGCGTATCCCCGACCGGCGGTGACGGTCGATTGCGTTGACCACACCGAAAATTCTGGCAACGGCCCTGACCGCGCATGCGGGAGGCAATGGCAGCCGGAGCAGCACCGAGCATAGTTTAACAGGAGTCACGACATGGAACTGCTCTCGGTCCACATCTGCATGGAAGTTGCCAACTACGAGAAGTCGATGGCCTTCTACCGCCCTCTTTTCGCGGCTGCCGGATTTTCTCCGGCCTGGACCGACGACAAGACCTACGGCGGCTTTCGCAACGGCTCGATCACACTGTTCATCGGCGAGTCGCAACCCCGCCGCGTCGTGCGGCAGGCGCCGACCGGAGAGGAATTCGTCGTCACCGATCACATCGGCATCTCCGTTGGCCGACGCGACGACATCGACAGGCTGGCCACCGCCATGAATGACGCGGGCTTCGCCCCGTTGTTCCCTGCCCAGGAATACCCGGAATTCGGCCCCGGATTCTACGCCATCACCTTCTGCGATCGTGACAACAACGTGCTCGAATTCTGCCATCGGGCCGTGCCGGCAGGGAACGTCGCACCGAAGGAAGGTTGACGCCGCGCCGGAAGACCCGTTCCGCCAGCGAGATCATCGGCCCCCCACCGAGGGTGTCGAGGTGCACATTCGGCACAGCCACAATCGCTCACCGTAACGCCGCCAGCTCCTGCGAGATCGAAGCGTACAGCTCGGTCGTCCACGCCGGCACACCGGCGACAGTTTGATCAACGGTTTTTCCGGACACCCGAGAATCGACGGGGCTGATGATCACCTTGACGTTTTCGAGCCCGGCGCGCGCCGCGAGCACGAACAGGTCTTCGGCGGCCGGGTCGCCGACAGCAATACATCCTATTGACACGGCATTGCCGTGGATCATGATATCGCCGCCGAGGCTGACGCGGCCTTCGCCGGCCGCCTGTGCGCGGTCAAAGGCGTTGGGGTAACCGACCCGCATCGACAAATGGTAGAGACTGTTCGGATTGAGCAATTCGACCGCATACAATCCTTCGGGCACCTGCCGATCGCCCTCCTTCAGCTTGGGCCCAACCTTGCCGCTCCCCGCCAGAATCGGATACGTGCACACGCGTTTGAACGCCTGGCCCGGCGCCGCGCCATACACTTCGAGCAGTTTCTCGGTCTTCAACGCGACGAGGCAGACCCGCTCCGGCGGAAAAGCAAGGCCGCATGCGGCAAACGCAGGTGCAAGGCGTTGCTCGACGACCCCGCCAAACTCGGCGAGCCGGTCGGCAACCGTCTTCTTGCCGGCGATATTCATCGTCAACAACTCCCTCGCGATGTCATACAACGGAGAAGCACGAAACACGGCGACGGCGACGGCGACGAGCAATACAATAACAATCACCCAGAAAGTACGACGTCGCCAGAATCTGCGCGGCAGGCTCAACGAAATCCCCTTTCGTGGCCCTGCCGCGGTTGTGCCACGGGCCGTCAGGTCGGTCGAGGGACGGGACAGGGCAACGGCAGCCCATGCCGCGCCAGGGCACTCCCCAGAAGGCAATGGCCTGCCTCGAGGGTGTGTCGCGCGTGTGACCCGGATGTCGTCACACCGCACGCGGCGACATCGAAACATCCCGAGCCCATTTGCCGGGGCAGGTAATCAAAATCGCACGGGGATCTGAATAGTGAATGATTCGTTCGCTTTTACTCGGCTGTCTGATTTCTAACACCCCGGAGGTCGGCCCACAGTCATCGCGGTCGGCCTGAAGGGTCAGTCTCGAGGGGAATTATTCTACCGGTCGTCATGCCAGACACGGTTCGGCCTCGGGAGCCGCCCTGCCGTTTCACGTCGCCCTTTGCACGTCGCCCGTTGCACGTCGCCCGTTGCACGTCGCCCGTGTTCCAGCGGACGCTGGCATTCAGGAATAGTCGCCACAGATGGCAGCTCTTGCGGGGGGCGGGGGGCGGGGGGCGGGGGGCGGGTGGCGAGTGGCGGGTGGCGGGGGGCGGGTGAC
>CAZADH010000215.1:0-10863 GCA_964483805.1 uncultured bacterium | reverse complement strand
CTCGCCGCCCGGGAGCGCTTTGACCGGGTCGAGATATTGACAAAATATGTATGCGATCGATCGCTGTCCCGCGCGCTGGGTCTGTGTGAGGTGGCAGCGGGCCTGCTCGACGAGTACAGGGCCTATGCCGCGCGCGGTGGGCTGGCTTCGACGGCCGAAATCCAACCCGTCCTCGACGACGCCTGGCAGCGTGACCGCGCTGCCCTGATCGCCTCGTTGTCAGCCGATGAGCGGGCGGTGTTCTCGGCCCACGACCCGTTCGCCATCCCTGACGACGTGGTGGCGCGGTTTGCCGCTGCCGACAACGCGTCGGCGTCGCCGGTGGCACGTGCGACGGCGGTCTATCAGCGGTTGCTCGAGGCCGAGCGACTGGTCTACTGCCCGGCGACGGCGCGGATGCTGCCACTCGATGACGAGCTGACGCGGCGCTCCCGGCAGTCGGTGAACGATCTGGCCTGGATTCTGAGCGACCCGGCGGGATACGTGCACGAACTGCAGGAGTTGCTGGTTCTTGCGGGTCGGGTCAGCGAGGCCACGGTGCTGGAGCGTGCCGGCGTGCACACCCCGCGCGAGGTGTTCGCGGCGGTCGATGTCGACGGGTACCGAACCGCGCAATGCATGGAGGTGTCGCGCATCTTTCTCGGGATTGCTGCGCGTCTCGGTATGCGCGACCTTTTCCTGCTGGTCACCGAGTACGACTCGATGGGCGAGTCGGGACCGCACGCGTGGGTCGGTGTCGGCGCGGCGCCCGGCCGGATCGTCACGTTCGACCTGGCCAACCGTCTGCGGCACGCGCTGTTTCCAAAACCCAGGAGTTTCGATTTCGCGTGGTGCCACCGACGGTTCTTCAGCCAACGCCTGATCTGGGCGTACCGCAGCGAGAGCCCGGCCACCGTCGCCGCAATGGCCGGTATTGTGCGCAAACTGGGCGGGACCGAAGAGATTCTGGACGCCTACTCCCAGGTTTGGGAATCACTCGTTGTGCATGCGGCGTCCGAGATCGCGCTGCAACGGCGGTTGCTGACCGACATGCTCGACGCCGCGCGAGATTGCCCGGAAGGCAGTGTCTTTCGCTGGACGGTGCGGTTCGGTTTTCTGGTCGGCTACCGCGGACTGGCCCGCGACCCCGACTGGATGAAGATGATGCAGGCACTGCTCGGGGCGCGGTCCGATCACCTGTCGCGCTGTCTTGCGCATGCCTTGCACGTGGCCTTTCGCTGGCCCGTCGACCCGCGGTTTCCGCCGGCCACCGTAAAGGAATTGCTGGCGTCGCGCCCGGAGCGCTTCTCGGCGTCCGACTCGGCAGCGTTGCGCGTGGTTGGCGATCTCGTCCTGCTTGCAGCCTCGGGCGACCCGGCCGTGGCCGGCAAGATTGCGCGTGACGACGAGTGGATCGACATCGACTCGTTCTGGCCGGTTCTGCGCTACGGACTGCGCACCTTTGCGCGGTTTTTCGCGGCTTATGGCGACACCAAAGAGGCGTGGGGCGTGGCGGCGGCCATGAAGGTCCACTCTGCCTGGGCCGAGGTCGGCGCGACCGTGGAGCCGTTCGTCGTGCCGGTCATCGATCAGTTCCTGGGTCGGCGCTGAAAAAGAGGCGGCAGTGTATTCACGGCGTATTCTGTTTTTTCAGTGCTGCGACCGCCGCGTCGAGCAGTGCGCGGCCCGCGAGTTCGACGTCCTCGCCGTCGCTGGCGTTGGCAAACACGGCGAGACTGAGGTGCCCGGCCGGGAACCTCGGCAGGATCATCGCGCTCAGGCTGTAACCCGGTCCGCCGCCCCCGTGAAAGAACAAGGGCCCGTGCGGGTTCTGCGGGTCGGCGAGCAAGCCGAGCCACGCACTGGGAGCCACGTGCGGCGGGTGCTGGCCGGGCACCCGCACCAACGGCGGCAGGGTGCGGGCAAATCGCGTCGAGAAGAACCGACTGCTGAACAGACCGTCGTAGATGGCCGTGGTTTCGACCGCCGTGCTGACCGCGACGCCCGGCGCACACCACCCCGGGTGATAGACGGGGCGCACATCGCACCGTGACCCGCCCGCACACGAGGTGCGTAGTGGGCGTTTGCCGCCATGGACGGCGGTCCCAAACGAAGTTTGGGACAGTGCAAACGACCCATCGCTGCTCACTTCGGTGCCGTATCCCGGAACGCACGACTGCCAATCGTCAATACAATCGGCTACGAAGGTGTCGCGCAGGTCGAGTGGCGCGGCAACATACTCGGCGACGCAGTCACGGTAGCTTCGACCCGTCACCGCTTCGATGATCAGACGCAGCAGCATGAACCCGATGTTCGAGTAACTCCAGCCCGCTCCCGGTGCAAACGCCAATCGCTCGGGCGGAACGCCAGCGAGGAAACGATCGACCGACCACGGGTCACTCGGATGGTGGCGCACGTCACTCTTGTACTCGGGCAAAGCGCCGTAGTCGCCGATCCCACTGGTGTGCTGCAACAGATGGGTCACCGTGATCGTGCCCGGAATCGGCAGTTCGGGGCGGTACAACACGGCAGGCGCATCCAGGCGCATCAAGCCCTTCTCGACCAGCGTCAGGATGCAGATGGCGGTGAGCGTCTTCGTGATACTGTACAGGCAGAACCGGTCGGTTCCGGTCGGCGGGCGAGTGTGCTCGAGGTCGATGCTGCCGGCGCCGCCAGACCACAACAACGTGCCGCCGAGGCGCAACGCCGCGGCGATGCCGGGGACGCGGCATTGTGGCAGAGCCTCGCGGAGCGCTTTGTCCAATACCGGTTGAAGAGGTGTGCCGTCACTCATTGTATTGACGTCGCCGTGGCCGTACGGGACTCTGCCGTCCCCGTCGCAGTTGCCGGCGCGGTCGCGACCACCGGCAATGGGGCCTCGGCGAGGGTGGGCGCCGCACTGCCGACGACGCTGTTGGCGGTGCTGGTGGGTGTTGCCACTTCGGTCGTCGATGCCACGGCCGGTGCCGATGATGCGGCCCCCGGTTGGCGCATGTCCTGCAGATGGCGCCCGCGTTCGAGACCGATGCGAATGGCGATTTCGAGTTCGTTGGGCAGATCGAAGGTTGCCCCGGTGGCCACACCATTGGCGCACGCGGCCTGATCCATCAGGGTTACCCATTGGCGCAGTTCGGCGACGGTGGGGTGCGGTTTGACGATGTTGCGCCGCTTTGATCCCCAGTCGAAATTGATGCACACCGGGCGCATGACCTCGCGGATCGTCTCTTTCTTGATCTTCCGCTCGGCGATGCCGCGCATGAACCGCGATACCGATTGGTGCGCCGCCTCTTTTTCGGCATCGCTCATCGTCGAGGGTACCACGTTGCGGTGCTCGACCCTGAGAAACACGAACATGCGCGTGAGCGGACTCTTGAACACCGCATTGTTCACGTGACGCAGGGTGCGCAGGTCGACCTTGCCGGCGCGGATGAGCGCCGTCAGGCTTGCCACGGGTGCGATTAGTCGTTGCGTTTCAGAGGCGGAGAGGTTCATATCCTTGGCGGCATTGCGCACCACGTGTTCAATGCCCTCGCCGACAAAGAACTCGGCCAGCGAGACGACGTCGTCGTGTCGCCACCAGACGAGCAATACAATGGCAATCGTGCCGAGACAACCGATCTTCGCCAGGGATTTCAACAACCACCAGACCGGGTGGGCGGACGGGCTTTCAGGGTCACTCATCGGGACCATTCTACAACATTGCCTGACCGATTCAGGTTTCTTAACATCACGTGTCCATGCCTTCGTGCCGATTGGGGTTGTTGCTGGAGTATTTCGAGGAGACGAAGAATGCGCAACGCCATCCGATGGGTCCTCTCGTGTCTCGCTGTTGCCCAGTTGGGCGCCACTGCGCCCCTGACGGCCAATCCGAGCGCGACCGAACGGTCGCTGGTGCGAACCGAGGTCATGGCGGTGCGCAACCCAGCGACCGACGTGACGAAGTTCATGCTGGCCGTCGATGAAACGCCGGTTCCCGGCGGGCGGATCGCGATCGACCGTGGGCGCCACGTGCGGCACATTGGGGCGATCTTCGAAACCGATGCGGGTGCAACGCGTTCCCGGAGCGACGGTCCCGGGCCTGGATCGTCCGATGAAGCCGACGGCCGGGGTGGCGCGCGCATGCCCGGACGGCATCCCGGTGCCCTCGTGGCCCAACACGTCGAGTCGCTGCGGCGCTTCTCAGCCCTCGAACCGGTGTTCGATCTCAAGGACCGGGTGGTGTCACGGCTCTCCGATCGAGATCCCGACGCGGGGCGCCTGCGTTTTCCGTTCTTCGGGTTCGACAACCGCGACAAGAAAGCGTGGCATCAACCCGCGGCGCAGAACATTCCGCAGATGACCTCGATGGTCGATGACCCGCACACCGTGACACCGGCACAGCCCCGCTACTTCGCCGGGTATCGGCTCAGCGATCCGATGAAGCATGCGCTCGACGCCGAGTGGTATCTGGCGGTCGGTCTCACGCCCAATGAGGGCGGCAGCAAGCCGCGCAAAGACGATGATGGCCCGCAACCGTTCGACCGTCGCGAACCCGGTGGCCGTCTCAGCGGGACCGGGCCGGCCATCGGCGTGGTCGGCAAGTTCTGAGGTCAGCGCCTTCGATATCCCAGCTCGGCGGTAACCCCGAAAAACGTCTCGTTGCGGGTGGCATAACCCGGGATGGCCGATTCCTTCCAGCCGAACACGCGTTCGCGCAGCGTCAGTGCATACGTTGTCGATAATTTGTATTTCAGCTCGAACATGCCCTCGTACATACGGATCTTGTCTTCATCGGCCGTGAAGATGCTGTTCATCGTCGAGTTGAAGGTCAAGTGATGGGGCAGGTCGTAGTTGGCCGTGTACATCAAGGTGAACCCCCGGTTGCGTGGGCGCCCGGGCCGCGACTGGCGCAACATGTCGATCTGGATCAGGCCCGCGAGCACCGAGAACTCAGGCGACAGGCGCCGTTGCGCCCCGACGAGCGTCTGCAAGAACTGCGGCGTTCGCCGGTTCCCCGGATCGGACGACCCCAGCGGTCGCAGTGACGACACCTCGGCAAATGGGCGCCAGACACCGATGCCGCCGAGGCGCAACCAGCGCAGCGCCAGCAGTGACCGATCGACGTTGCGCACGCCGTCGCGCTCGTTGAGCGTGTTTTCGCCGCGGAACAGCCACTCGTCGCGAACGCGCGTCAGGCTGGTCAGCCAGTTCAGTTCGAGGTTCAGGTCGCGGTACGAGGAGCCGATCAGGCCAGGGACGTCGCGCCCCAGCGCGAACCCGCCGGCCGACGGATTCTGGTAGGTCGGGGCCGAACCGCCGAACGACAGCCGCGAGAACGCGGCACCGAGCGACGTGTGATGTCGCAGGATCGGTCGCAACGCCGTCTGCTGCCTTGTTTCCTGGCGCTTCTCGGCAACGGGATGCCGTGAGAAGTGACGTTGCACCAGCGCGGCGACCGTGTCCGCCTTGACCGTGCCCTTGCCCGGCGGCAGCAAACCGAGGCCGCCCGCCGCCAGATACTCGGTGGTTACCACGGCATATGTCGTGGCATCGACCAGCCGACGGTGGTTGATCTCGAGACGTCCGTGCGCCTTGCGCAGACCGGTGAACAACAAACCCTGGCCCTTGAATACCCGGTCGTGGCGGCGTTTCCAGAGGGCGCGCAGGGTCGACCCGGGCAACGGCACGATGGCCACGCGGTCGTTGTGGGGTGTCATACGACGTATGTCATCGAGGGTCATGGTCGTCGACGCCGGTCGGTCGATGATCTGCGCGGCGAGCAACAGCGCCGCCTCGGCGCGGGTCTCGTGGCACAACACTGCGGCAATGGTGTCGCCGAATCGCTGATGCTCCTGGGCGCCCAGCTCGGCCACCCGCGGTGTGCCGGCGGCAGTGACCTGCGCGATTACCGACGCGAGTGGGCCAGCGATCGTGGGGTCTTGGGGTGTGGCCTCGTTCAGTGCCCGGGCTTCGGTGTGCAGATGGCGGCCGGCGGCGTCTTTCTGGCCCATGACGTGGGGCAGGTGCAGTCCGGGTGGGCGGGTCCAGATGATGCGGCGGCCGTCGCAGAAACTGTGCTCGAGCGACTCCTCGGCAAACCCTTCTTTCGGTTTGTTCGCGGAGGTGACCACGACGTCGACCCACGGAAACCGCTGCAACAGGCCCTGGGCCTCGGCGAACGAGAGGTAGCCGCCGACGATGGTCCACGACGCCGGGGTCGTCGCCGACGCCGCGCGCTGCAGCGCTTCGTCGATGGGGTCAAGACGCAGCGACCGGGGCCAGTTGGGCCAGGTGCCGTACACCTCCGGGCTGATGACGCCGAGCACCCGGACCGCGCCGGTTCCCCTTGCCCAGGTGGCGCACGGCCTCAAATTTCCGCGCGCACGGTCGGGGGCCGAAGCCACGGCAGCGCTGGCCAGGTTGGTCCACACCACAGGAAACCGCGCTTCGCCGACCCTTGACCACCAGGCGTCGAGACCGATCGCCAGATCGTGCGGGCCCGGAACCATCACATCGAACCGGCATTGGTTCATGGCCGCGACGACCCAGTCGGCCCCGTTGTCGGTCGTGGCGTAAGCCGGGCCGAACATGTTGCCATTGGCCATCACCAAGGCGTCACCGTGGGTTGCGCGGGTGGCGGTGATGATGTGGGCCGCCTTGGCGAGCGGCATGCCGATCTCGCTCTGCAATACGCCGTGCATCGACCCGGTGATCAATAGGTCGAGGCCGGGGTCGCCGGCCGCGGTGACGGGCGCGACCGCGACGAGCAGGAAGATGGTTACCGCCAACAACCGGCCGGCAACCGCTGCGCGCGGTGGGCGTTGTCGTCGAGCACTCATGCAGATGACCTCGCTTCGGACCACAGAGACCGCCGGGGTGACGGTCGGTGGTTTGTCGTTCAACCTGATTGCCCGTGGGGCAGGCGATCGCTGCCCAGGATACCACCGCGGCGATGGCCCTGTGCCGGAATCCTTGACAGCGTGCAGCGGGATACGCATACTGAAGGGCGCGGACAGCGGGCAGTCCTGCGGTCCGCAGCCAACCAACATCCTTTGTCACTACGAGGAGTCTGCCATGAAGAAGTTTGCCGCGTTCGTGACGTTGCTGGGCCTGGTGGCCGCAGCGGCCGCGGTGGGGCATTTCGTGCATTACGGCCCGACGGACACCCTGGCGCTGGCCGAAGTGAAGGGTTATCTGGCCAAGCTGTATCCGCAGTTGCCGCAATACAAAATACATATTGTCGCCGGCGGTGGTGTCGCCTGGGTGTTCGCGCTGGTGCTCGTGCTGGCAACGCTGTTCGGGGGCGCTGCTCCTGCGCCATCGACCGACACCCTGCGTGCCGAGATCACCGAAAAGGTGAAGGGCGAGCTGACCGAAAAACTGACGGCCGATCTCGCCACCAGACTGCGTGCCGAGGTGCAGAATGAACTGCGTTCTCTGCACGAGCGCGAAGTCGCCGATGTCAAAGATCACTTCTCGAAAGATCTGGCCCAGAAAACCCAAGAAATCTCGGCGCGGGTTCAGGAGCTCGCCGAGCGCAAAGACGAGCTTGCCGTGCGCGAGCAGGAACTGGCCAAGAGTCGGCGTGAGCTGACCGAGGCGACCCAGGAACTGCAACGCAAGCAACAAGAACTGACCGATGTCCGTCAGGAACTCTCGCAGGCGAAGCTGGCGGCGGCTTCGCCGGGGGGAGCGGCCGACCAACAGCAGGAGACCACGAAATTGCGGGCCGATCTCGAGAAGCGCACCTCCGAACTGGCGACCGCTCAGTCGGCGGCCGAAACGGCGCGCAAGGAGTTCGAGGCTGCGCGTCGCGATCTCGATGCCGCGCGCAAAGATCTCGAGGCGGCCCGGCGCGATGCAGATACGGCGCGCAAAGAAGCCAATGCGGCCCGCAAAGATGCCGATGCGGCCGTGGCCAAGGCGGCGAGCATCGATGTCGACAAGGTGCGTGCCGACGCGCGTGCCGAGGGTGTGACCGAGGGCAAGAAGCAGGGCCGGGCCGACGCCGAACAGACGATTCGCGGTGAGGTCACCGAGAAGGTGCGTCAGGAGCTCGTCGATGCAGTGCGCGCCGAGGTGACCGAGCGCATCCGCGGTGAGCTGTCGACCGCGGTGCGCAAAGAAGTGACCGAGGCGATCCGGGCCGAGGAGCGGGCCGACGCGATCAGGCGGGCGCGGGCCGAAGCCGCTGCCGAAGTGCGGTCTGAGAAGACCCCGGCGGTGGCATACCAGATATTGCACCTCTTCCAGAAAGAAGGGCGCCTGCTCGATCTGTTGATGGAAGACATCAGCGGCGTCGACGACGAGGCGCTGGGCGGAGCGATTCGGCCCATTCATGAAGGGTGTCGCAAGATTCTTGTCGACCGTTTGATCATCGAGCCGGTGCGCACCGAGGCCGAGGGCAGCGATATCTCATTGCCCGCCGACATCGACCACAACGCCATCAAACTCACCGGCAACGTCCCGCCGGCCGGCCCGTACAAAGGCGTTCTCGTTCACCGTGGTTGGCGCCTCAAAGATATCAAGCTGCCCGATCTCGTTTCCGGTTGGACCGGCAACGTCGTGGCGCCGGCCGAGGTCGAGATTTCTTGACGGCCGGGCCGGCCGCGACCGTCGCGGCAGGTGGGGGCGGCGTACCAAGATGAAGTGGCACGAAGCCAGGGTGGCAGGCCCGATTGGCCCGGAAAAACGGCTGTCGTAGCAGGGCCTGCCCAGGCATTCCGGGGCCTGCGCAGGCGATGCCGCCGATCCGGCCAGGCGTTTCAGTCAGTTTGCGTTGCTCGCGGGCAACAGGTAATATTGCCGCATCAGACCGACGATCGACCTCGTCGTGCCGGGCGACGCAGACTGCGCCCGTACCACGCAGAATCAAGGAAGACTGACGATGAGCGCCGCAAAACATCTGGTTGGCATCGATCTGGGCACCACCAACACGGTCGTGACCACCGTTCCTCTCGCCTCGGTTGAAGACGAAAAACCCGAACTGCGTGTGTTCCCGGTCCTGCAGGAGTTCGCGCAGGGCGCGGTGGAAGAACGCGAAGTCCTGCCGTCCTTCCTGTTCGATCGTCTGCAAGAAAAACCGGCCCTGCCCTGGAAACGCGAGATCCCGTTTATCGTTGGCGAGTTTGCCCGCGAACGTGGGTCCGAGGTGCCGGCGCGCCTGGTGTCGTCGGCGAAGTCGTGGCTGTGCAACTCCCGCGTCGATCGCCGCGAGCCGATCCTGCCCTGGAACGCCCCCGCCGGCACCAACAAGATTTCGCCGTTGGCAGCGATGGCCGAGTTTCTCGGCCATGTGCGCTCGGCCTGGAACCAGAAAACCCCGAAACAGAAGCTCGAAGACCAACAGGTCATCGTGACCATACCGGCATCGTTCGACGCGGCCGCGCGTGACCTGACCATCGAGGCCGCCAAGCAGGCGGGCCTGGGCGATGTGACCCTGCTCGAAGAACCGCAGGCCGCGTTCTACGCCTGGATCGGGCAGAGTGAGGCGCCGTGGCGCGAACAGGTCAAGAAGGGTGAAGTGGTCCTCGTCGTCGATGTCGGCGGCGGCACCTCTGACTTCTCGCTCATCGAAATCGGCGAGGCCGAGGGCGACCTGACGCTCGAGCGTGTCGCGGTCGGCAGCCACATCCTGCTCGGCGGCGACAACATGGACCTGACGCTGGCCTATCATGCGCGGCGCAAACTCGAGGCGGCGAAGAAGAAGGTCGACAACACACAAACCTTGTTGTTGTCGCATGCGTGTCGCAAAGCCAAAGAGAGTATGCTCAACAACGCCGAGATCGACAGCGAGCCAATCGTCATCTCGGGGCGCGGCAGTTCGGTGATCGGCGGTTCGCTGAAAACCACGCTCGAACGCAAGGAACTCGAGGAGATCCTGGTCGACGGCTTCTTCCCGCATTGCGCGCTCACCGATGCGCCGCGGGACGACACCGGCGCCGGGTTCCGCGAGGTCAACCTGGCCTACGCCGCCGATGCGGCCGTCACCCGGCATCTCGCCCATTTCCTCAACAGCCAACAGGGCACGAAAGACTATCGGTATCCGCAGGCGATCCTGTTCAACGGTGGCGTCTTCGGCGCCCCGCGGTTCCGCGATCGACTGGTCGAAGTCATCAACTCGTGGCTGGCGGCCGCCGGCAAACCGCCGATCCGCGTGCTGGCCGGCAACGACCTCGCACGGGCTGTGGCGTTTGGCGCGTCATATTACGGACTGGCCAGGGCCGGCAAGGGCATTCGCATTCGTGGCGGCGTCTCGCAGGCGTATTACGTCGGTATCGAGTCGGCGCAGCCGGCGGTGCCGGGGTTCGCTCCGCCGCTCAAGACGCTGTGCGTGGCCTCGCAAGGCATGGAGGAAGGCAGCAGCGCCAAACTGCCCGAGCACACTTTTGTATTGACGGTCGGCAAGCCGGTCGAGTTCAAGTTTTTCAAGAGCAACGCCCGCCGTGACGACAAGGTCGGCCAACTGTTCGACGACGTCGGCGGCGACCTCGAGTCGACCAGCAACTTGCAGGCGAACCTGCCGGTCCAGGGCGATCTGACCCCCGGCGCCGCCGTGCACGTCACCCTCGAGGTGCGCATCACCGAGATCGGCACGCTCGAGATCTGGTGCCAACAGGTGGGCGGCGATCATCGCTGGCAACTCGAGTTCAACGTGCGCGACGCCATCAAGTAACCGTTTGCCCGCGCTGCTTCCCGCGCCTTTGGCGGCGGGGCAGGGGCAGTGGCTTGGTCCGTCCGATGGTCCGTCGGTCACTCGGCTCGCCCCACGGTTTGGTCGGGTGAAGGCGGGAACGTTGCCAGGTGTTGCCCGGGTTTGTCTTGTTCCACCCAGCGCGGCGAGGATGGTGGATCGGTGGATCGGCACTGCTGCGGCGAATGGCCGTTGGTGATATTACATACGGT
>CAZADH010000214.1:0-10888 GCA_964483805.1 uncultured bacterium | reverse complement strand
AACAACAGTACCAATTGATCTTGAGCAGACTGCGCCGCTTGATCTCCTCGATCAAGAGCACGATCGACACGAGATTGCCTTCGATCTGTGGGTTCTCCATGAGACGCGTGAACTCGGAGATCTCCTCGTCGGTGCCGTAGAGGTTGACGACGAAGATCTCTTCTGCGTAGACCGGAAGGTAATCGGAACTCATTGGTTCAGTTGCTCTGTCTTCAGTCCCTGCGTTGTCGCGACAAAGATAAGACCACTCTCTGATATCGGCGCAACCCCCGTAATCTCACCAGTAGTCAGATGCACAATTCTCGAAAATCCGTGGCGTTCGTCGCGAAACAGATCGTGGGCAGACCATGCCAGCACCCGCCCACCGGCCGTTTCGATCAGACCGCGAACCGGGCCGGCGATCTCGCCGCGGGGCCGATAGCGCCGACCGTCGAACGTGGCCACCCGTCCGTCGGCGAAGCCGACGATGAGCCCCTGTCGGCTACCAATGCCCGCCGTGACCGTCGCATTGGCATACTCACCGTGCACGGGAAAGAAACGGGTGGCGATGCGCTCGGGCCAGTGGCCGACCCCCGACGGCGTGATGACCATGGGTCGGTTCTCCCAACTGGTCAGATGCAATGGCAGCGGCGAAGCGGGCCAGACGGTCGAGGCGACCGAAGTGGTGGCCACAAGGTGCAGATCGCCATTTTCTCCGAGCATTTCGATGCCGCGTGGTGAAACGAGCACCGAGCGAACCCCAGCGGGGGAGAACCCCGAGCCCAGGAGCCGGGTCATGGTTGCGGCGATGCTGTACAGGGTTCCTGTTGCAATGCGGGCGATGAGCGGCCCGCGCCCGCTGCCCCCCGTGAGAAACGTGCCGGCGGTCGCTGGATCGCCGAGTCGGCAGGGGCCCTGCCACTCACCGCGGTGCCAGGTAAACCACGTGCCGGAACCCAGGCCGATGAGCACGGCGCCACTGTCGTCGACGGAGACGAGGGTGGGGGCTGTTTGCAGGACGGTGGGCATCGTGGCCGGTGGTGTCTCGGAATCGGTTGCCACGGTGGCTGTGGCATGGTGAAGTCGTGTTGGCGCCGAGGCAGGGAACGGTGGTGGCGCGCGGAGCTGCGTGGAGGTCTGGGGAGTGGCCTCCTCGAGAAACTCAAAATGGTCGACGCCGCCAGGAACGCCGGCGGCGATGCCGTTGGCATCGGTGACGAGCGCGGAAATCGCGGTGCCCACGGCCCACGGCGCGAGCGTGCCGCGGGCGAGCACGAACAGACCTTCTGGAGCCCCGACGAGAAGACCGTTCCGGCACTGGGCCAGGCTGGTGATCTGTTGAGGTTGATCGGCGTTGACCGGCAACCAGGCGAAACGGGCCGCGCTGAGGCGCAGACCGCGGAGCAAACCCTGACTGGTGCCGAGAACCAGATCGGTCTCGTCGCTGAGCAGGCAGTTGAAAACGGTGCCGGCCGGCAACGGCGGCAAGGCAATCGGTTTCGCGGACCCTCCCTGATGCCACCAGAGGCTGCGTTCGTGGCAGGCAACCAGGCCATCGGCCAGGGCTCGGATGCCGATGGTCGGCGAGCGATCGGTGGCCAGTCGCCCCCAGGTGGACCGATCGGAAAGGCGGAGAATCCCCTCGTCGAGAGTACCGGCCCACGTCTCGGTGGGCCCATTCGTGTAGAGGCAACGAGCCAGGACTCCGGGCAGGATGGCCTCGGCCACGGCAGGGTCGGCGTTGCCCGGGCCCCGCGGGCAGGAATAGACGCCGGGATAACCGGCGATCAGCACCGCTGTTGGGGTGACCGCGAGGCTGCGCACGGCACAAGGGACGGGCAGGCGCACGGGCTGGTCGACCTCGGCCCGCTGCACGTCGATGCGGCGCAGCCCGCCGTCGCCGCCAACCCACAGGCGATCGTCGCACCAGCTCACCGCATGGATGCGCGAGAAATCGTGCAGCAGGTAACGGGTAAGCGCCGCGTGGCGGGACGACGGAGGCAGAGTCGGGGTCGGTGTTGCGACCAGGGGTCGCGGCGGTTGCGGGGCCGGACGCAGCATGAACGCCGTCAGCAACGCGGCAAACATGCCAAACAAGATCACCAGGCTGGAAACGCGGCATTGATTGTGCAATACATTGTATTCTTCTTCGGTCTGGGTCGTGGCAATGCTGAGTTGCGCTGCTTGTGCCTGGGCCTCGAACGGTGTGTTGTGTGAGCCGCTGAAGAGATCGGCGCCCTGACTCTGCAACAGCCGTCGGCGCTGATGGTGCAGGCGATACAGCCGAGTCGCGCATACGGCCAGGCGGCCCCAGCGCCAAAGGTCCTGGCCCCAGGCGATGGCGTGGCGGGTCGCCCGCAGCAGCCAATGGGGTGGCGCCGCCTGCGGTTGCACCTCGGCGTCGGCGAGCGACGCGCCGCAGTGGTGGCATACGGTGTATGACGTTGGGTTCGATTGGCGGCAGCGAAGGCAGACGACGAACCGGTCCATGGCGGTCATCGGGATGCGTCGGGGTCGGTGACCGGCGTGACGGCGGCGTTGCTCGGGGATGGCCCGGCACCCGGGTGGGACCAGTTCTCCGAGGGACGTCGCCGGTCGTCGAGGCGCCGGGGGCGCAGGGGTGCCGTGGCACCATCGATGGGGCTGAGTGTGCCGAAGGGCACCAGTTCGACCTGGCAGGGAACGCCAAGCTGACTCTGAAACGCATTGCGCAATGTGCCGACCTCGGGGTGGGGCCCCCAGATCTCGGCGGCAATGTGGGTGCCGTCGGGGTGCAGAACGATGCGGAAGTCGCCAAACATACCGTGTGCATACAACGTGTCTGCGAAATGCCGTGGACCAAGACGTCGCTCGCCCACGACTGCGGTGTCGGCAAACCGTCCGTGCGGCACGATGCTGCGGGTGAAACCATGGGGGCACTTGCACGGGGTAACCGTGACATAATCATCGAGCAGGTAGCGAACCATCGGCGTCGAGCGCCGCAGCAGGTTGGTGAACACCAGGCGGCCTTCCCCGCTGGTGCCGGTCAGACGCCCTTTCTCGTCGGCCAGTTCGCACACATAAACCGACAGCAAATGGAGGTCGCCGCACGCGCACGGCACGGCGCTGAAACCCTCGCCCGCCGCATAGATGTCGACGACGGTGATGCCGAATTCTCGCGCCATGGCTGCTTGTCTGGCCTTGCCCAATACCTCACCGTGGGCCAGAAACCCGCGCAGATGCTCGCGCAAGCGCAAATACTCCTTGGGGTGCTGCGTCATCAGCAGCCACATCCAGGCCGTGAAGTCGGTGGGGGTTGCCACGATGACCGAAGGGCGCAGGCGGGCCAATGTTTGCGCACAAGCCCGGGGTGCCTGCGGATCAACATGCGCCACCACGGCGCCGTGATCCCGCAGGATCTCATCGAACCACCGGGTGTGCGGGGTGAATCCAGGGGGCAGGCCGATGACCGCGGCCCGATTCTCCTCGAGGGCAAACTCGAGATCGCTGACGAATGGGCTGAGCTTGGCCGACGAACGCGCGCCCTGCAGGGCGGCCTCGGTCAGGAACGCCGGCACCGGGGCACCACCACTGCCGTACGTTTGCACGTAGGCCACGATGCTGTCTGCCATCTCGTCGCTGAGCAGATCGTAGGGATCGCACTCGGTGACCAACTGGCGGGTGACCAGGGGCAATGCCGCGAAATCGCTCGGAAGCGATCCGTAGTGCCGCCGGTAGAAGGCCGTGTGCTCGAAGGCATAGCGGGCGATATCGAGCGGGGCCCACGCCTTGATCGACAACAACAACTGAATGAGGTCGCGGCGAAACCGATGATAAAACCCACCGTAGCCCGGATGTTGCGCCTCGGCCATGCGGTCAACATAGCCAACGGTGGCCCGCGAGTCAAGCCGCGGTCAGCCTGGGGTCGGCGTCACCGTCCAATCAGAAACCATGGTTACGTTGGCCATGTCGGTTTCGAGAAAGCGCCGACCAATCTCGACGAAGGTTTCGGGGCTGTCGGAAACGTTGAACTTCAACTCCCCAGGGTGCCGCTGCGTGCTGGCCAATCGGCGGGCGGCCAGCAGTTCCTGAACCTCGATGGCCGTCTCGGCAGCGGAATCGACAAGGTCGACGCCGGGCAGCGTTTCGGCGATCAGCGTCTTGAGCAGCGGGTAGTGGGTGCACGCGAGGATGAGCGTGTCGATCGCTCCGCCCCCGAACTCGGTGAGGTAATGCTGCAGGGCCAGTCGGGCAATCGGTGTCTCGAGCAGGTTCTCCTCGACAATCGGCACCAACAGAGGACAGGCGCGCGCCTGGACCACGCAATCGTGGCGCAGCCGCCGCAACCGCTGCTGGTAGGCCGACGAGCGAATCGTTGCCCGGGTGCCGATGACGCCGATGCGACCGGTCGTGGTGTGCCGGATCGCGGCCCGGACGCCGGGTTCGATGACGCCGATCACCGGCAGTTCGGTGTGCTGCTTCAGATGGTCGAGTGCGACCGAAGACGCGGTATTGCAGGCAACAACAATGAGCTTCACCCCGACCTGCTCGAGAAAACGCATGATCTCGAGCGAAAACTGCTGAATGACCGGCAGCGACTTGCCGCCATAGGGCACCCGGGCGGTATCGCCGCAGTAGACGATGTGTTCCGCCGGGAGCAGCCGGTGGATCTCTTTGACGACCGTGAGGCCGCCGACACCGGAGTCGAATACACCGATCGGTCGCGTGTCCATAGATTATCTCGTGGCCAACCTACCGCCAATGATCTCGGCGTGCAAGCCCCGCAGTCGCTCCTGGATGGCCGGCGTGACCACGTCGTGACTGAACTGAAACCGGGTGAGTGACAGACCGCCGTCGGCAAGGCCATAGCTGCGTTGCACCGCCACCGGTGTCGGTGTCTGCGTCAGTGCGGTGGTAATGCTGGCGATGACCCGATCGACCCGCTTGCGCATGCTGGTCAGAACCCGTCCCGGGGCAAGCGCGTCTTGATCCATGTCGGCGCCGATGCAGAACTTCTGCGTCTCGACGGCCGCCGAAATCACGCCCAGTCCCGAACCGCCGGCGGCATGATAGATGACATCGCAACCCTGGGCGTAGAGGCCGAGTGCCTTCTCTTTGCCGTGGTCCGGGTTGGTGAAACCGCTGTAATCGTCGGCCGCGAACGCCTGCAGCACTTCTGTTGCCGTCGCGATGTGGAGCGCGCCACGGCGGTATCCATCGAGAAAACGTTGGATGATCGGGTTGTCCATGCCGCCGACGAAGCCGATCTTGCCGGTGCGGGTGACGAGTGCCGCCAGCGCTCCGCACAAGAAACTGCCCTCGTCCTCGCGGAAGCTGATGCCCTCGAGGTTGCCCTCGTCGACCGTCGAATCGATGATGAAAAACGGCAGTTGCGGGTATTCGCTGGCCACCGCGCGGGTGCTCGCCTCGAAGGCAAACCCCATGGCAATGACGGCATCGAGCCGCTGTTGGCCGAAAAACCGCAGTGAGGATTCCTGATCCTGCATCGTCACCGGTTCGATGAGCACCGTGTCGATCGGGCAGTTGTTCTCGGCGCTCTTCATCGCCATGTACGCCTGGTCGTTGAATCCGTGATCGCCCAGGCCACGCGGTGAAATCACCAGGCCAACCCGCTTGCGGGCCACCTTGCTGGGGGTCGGATTGTCGCCGCATCCTGCGCACCAGGCGAGCAACGCCAGCGCGGCGATCAGAACTCGAGATCGGTTGGATCGGCCCATGGGGCGGCTCCTTGCCGGCGATCGCCCGCCGTCTCGAGATACTCGTCGGCCAACTCGGGGCCGACCTGCGCCAGATGCGCCTGACGCACCACATTGCGGGGATTCTCGGTGGTGCACTCAACCAACCCGCCCAGGTCGTCGGCCCCTTGCTGGAAGGTGGCGAAGGCGCGACGCAACCGGCGGATATCGGCCACTGGAGCGGCATGCAGAGGCGTGCCACGTTTGGGCACAAAACCCGAGACGCTGGCGGTCACCTGCGTCGCCCGCCCGCGCGCGCACTCGGCGACGCGCGACAATAGATCGATGCTGGCCTGCACGTCGGCATCGGATTCGTCGGGAAGTCCCACCATGAAATAGAGTTTGATTCGTCGGAACCCGGACGTCAAGATCAGATTGATGCGTTCGAGAAAAAGCGTTTCGTCGAGTGGCTTCTCGAGCAAGGCGCGCAGGCGCGCGCTGCCGCTCTCGGGGGCGAGCGTGATGCCGTCCTGACCGCAGCGGGCCAGCAGGCCGAGCAGGTCGGGCGACATCTTCTCCCATTTCGCCGAGGCATTGCGCACCCGCAGTCCGCGCTCGGCAAACCAGGCAAGCATCGGCGTGATCTCGGGATGGTCGAACAGCGACGGCGCGACCAACCCCCACGCGGTGTGCTGCGGTTGAGCCGCCACGATCTGGGTGACGCGCGCCAGGGGGACGGGACGTGGGGGGTGGTAGATGCAGCGGGCAAGGCAGAACGCACAGGCGCGCGGGCAGCCGCGCATGACCTCGAACAGAGCGGCACCAGAGAACGCATGGTCGGGTGCGACGATATGACTCACGGCCGGCGCCAGCGCGACCGGATGCGGCGGTGGCGGAGGAGTGGCGGTGTGGGTGTGGGCCGGCACCCAACAACCGGGCAGCGCGGCGATCTGGGCCAGGGGGTTGCGCCCGCCCGTGAGTAGTGCCTGCAACAGTGGGGGCAAGCAGGTCTCGGCTTCACCGATCACCAATACATCAGCAATACGCGATATTGCTGCCGGATTGGCCATGACGCCCGCGCCGCCGGCGATGATCAGCGGGTGGCGGGGTGTGCGTCGCCGGCTTTCGATGGGGATGCCCAGGGGCCCGAACAGGCGGGGGATCGCGTCGAACTGGCCCTCGAACGAAAACGACAGGGCGAGGGCTGCGCAATCCCCCAGTGGCCGTTGCTGCTCGAAGGTGTAATACGGCGGCGGATGGGCGTGGCCACTCAACAGCGGCAGGAAGAACCGTTCCACCCCGATGTTGGGCGTGGTGCCCATGATCCGGTGCACGACCTGAAACCCGAGGTTGGCCATGCCTTCGCTGTACGACCCGGGATAGACCAGGCCGATCCGACATTGGCCGTCGGTGTTGACCGGGACCGTCGTCTGCTCGCGGGCCAATAGGTCGCGAGCGGCCCGCTCATACTGCCACCGGACCGGGCGTGGACTCATGGGCGGCGGGGGCCCAATGCAGGGCGAGGGGGCCAATGTGGCCCCCTCGCCCTGTAACTACGTCGTATGTATCGTTGCACGCAGAACCGTGCAAACGGACGGTGGTCAGCGCGGCACGCGGCGGCGCAGGAACGCCGGCACGTCTTTGTCGGACACCCCGTCGGTGCCGGTGCTGACGTTCTCGACCGGCTGCGGCGCCGGCGGGCGGCTCATGCGCAACTCTTCGATGATGCGCTTCTTCGGATCGGTGTTGGCATTCTTGGCCGTCTCGCCGAAGCCCGTGGCGATGACCGTGATCTTGATGGTGTCTTTCATCTCTTCGAGCACGTTGGCGCCGAAGATGATGTTGGCGTCTTCGTCGGCCGACTCGTGGATGATCGACATCGCCTTGTTGACCTCGTGAATGCCGAGGTCGGGGCCGCCGGTGATGCTGATCAAGAGGCCCTTGGCGCCCTGGATCGTCGATTCGAGCAGGGGGCTCGAGATCGCCATCTGGGCGGCGGTCACGGCCTTGTTCTCGCCCTGGGCGTAGCCGATGCCCATGAGTGCCGACCCGGCTTGCGACATGATCGTGCGCACGTCGGCAAAGTCGGTGTTGATCAAGCCCGGGGTGACGATGATGTCGGAGATGCCTTGCACGCCTTGACGGAGCACGTCGTCGGCGAACTTGAACGCTTCGACCATCGACAGGTTCTCGCCCTGGGTGACTTCGAGCAGCTTGTCGTTCGGAATCACGATGATCGCGTCGACGCGCTCGCGCAAGTTCTTGATGCCCAGGTCGGCCGCGGCCATGCGCTTCTTGCCCTCGAAGGTGAAGGGGCGGGTGACGACGCCCACCGTGAGGGCGCCGACTTCGCGGGCCACTTCGGCGACGATCGGGGCGGCGCCGGTGCCGGTGCCGCCGCCCATGCCGGCGGTGATGAAGACCATGTCGGAACCATCGAGTGCTTCAGCGATCTTGTCGCGGTCTTCCTCGGCGGCTTTCTTGCCGACCTCATAATTTGCCCCCGCACCAAGCCCCTTGGTGAGCTTGTCGCCGAGCTGGATCTTGATCTTGGCGTGCGAGAGGGCCAGGGCTTGCGCATCGGTGTTCGCCGAGATGAACTCGACACCGCCCACACTGCTGGCGATCATGCGATTGACCGCGTTGGTGCCACCACCACCGACACCAATGACTTTGATTTCTGCATTTTCCGCTGTCGTATTGAACTCGAACACCTTGCCGCCTCCTTGATTGCCGTCTTGATCTAATGTCAAACTTGTCTGTCGCCCGCACCAACCAATGCCGTGCTGATGGATCCCCGGACGATCGTATACGTATTTACTTCATAGTACAAGTGTAATTTTCACTAATCGGCAAAAAAATGCCGGAAGGTCGAGGCAACCCGCTCGACCAGCCCGCCGAAGAAGCCCCTGGGCGGGCGAACCGTGCTGAAATTCTGGAAGCCATAAGGGATCAACCCAAGCGCCGTGGCGTAGATCGGGTTGTTGACCCGGTCTTTGAGACCGCCGAAGTTGATCGGATAGCCGCGCCGCACCGGCAGACCGAGAATCTCCTCGGCGAGTTCGGGGCAGCCATGCAACAGCGAGGTGCCACCGGTCATGACCACGCCGGCCGGCAGCATGTCGAGCGACACGGCCTTGGCGATCTTGCTCTTCACGTCGTCGAAGATCTCTTCCATGCGGGGGCCGACGATCTCGGCCAGTTCGGCCTGCGAATACTGGCGCTTGCGGTCGCCGCCGGACACGAGAACCTCGATCAGTTTCTCGGTGTTGGCCCCGTCGACCATCGCGGCGCCACTGGCAATCTTGAGTCGCTCGGCGTTGGTGGAACTCGTCTTCAAACCGATCGCCAGGTCGTTGGTCACGTGCTGGCCGCCGAGGGGCACGCAGCTCGAATGCACCACCCGCCCGTTCTGGAAGATGATGATGTCGGTGGTGCCGCCGCCGATATCGACGAGGACAACGCCGAGTTTCTTCTCGTCTTCGGTGAGAACAGCCATACTCGATGCATACGGTTGCAATACGATCTCTTCGACCTTGAGCTTGGCCATCTCGCAGCACTTCACGATGTTCTGCATCGCCGTTACGGCGCCGGTGACGATGTGCACGTGTGCCTCGAGGCGGCTGCCGACCATGCCGGTCGGATTGAGGATCTCCTTCTGCTCGTCGACGACAAATTCGCGCGGCAGAATGTGGATGATCTCTTGGTGGTGCGGGATGGTGATGTTCGTCTTGGCGTTGTCGACAGCCCGGTCGACGTCGTCGGCGTTGATCTCTTGTCCCGCACCCTTGATCGCCACCACGCCCTGGCTGTTCAGGCTGGTGATGTGGGCGCCGGCAATACCGACGAAAACGCTCTCGATATCGAGGTCGGCCATCTTCTCGGCTTCTTCGATAGCCACGGTGATTGCCTGGGTCGTCTTGTCGATGTCGACAATCGTGCCCTTTCTGACGCCGTCATCGGTAGGTGCATAACCTACACTGATGATGTCGATCTTGCGGTCTTCCCGTTGTTCGCCGACGACAGCACACACCTTGGTCGTGCCAATATCCAAGCCAACAACAATAGGCTCATCAGCGAGCAATGGGAGGGGCCTCCTAGGGTTTGGTGCCGAATCGTCGGGGCATCACGACGATCTCGTTCTGTGCCCTCATATCGAGGTAGTCTGGTTCTACAGCATTCCTCTTGAGGTTGTCAAGAAGTGCACCCAAGAAAGTATACCGTGCCTTGAAGTCGTCGAGCGACTTTGGCATGACCCGCTCTCCGGAAACCAGGAACAGATAGGGCTCATCGGGATTCGCCAGGTTGATTTCGGCGATCTCTTTGAGGATGGCCGGACCCAGGGTATCCACCCACCGGCGTGCAATGACGAACTCGTCGTTCGAACTCACGGCGTCACCCGGGCGAAGTTTGTCCCATGGCAGGCCCGTGAAGATGGGCAGGTCGCTCGCGCCCATGGTGCCGACCGAGAGAATGTGGCCGTCCTGGCCGACTTCGATGAAGCGGGGACCAACCTTGGCGAAAAACAACGGCAGGCGTTCGCGAATCGAGACGACCAGAGTGTAGAGCCCGCTCAGTTCGACATTGGCGGTGTCAACGAGCGGATTGGCCTGCAACCGCTGTTGAATGGCCGTTGAGTCGATGCCGAACACATTCATGCTCGGGGCGACCTGGGCGATGCGGATTACCTCCTCGCGCGTGAGACGATGTGCGCCGTGCACTTCCAACTGCTTGACCTCGAAGTACGAGGTCTCGAAGAACAGCGTGCGCAGTTGTACCAGGGCGAGGTAGAGAAAGGCGGCGATGCACACGAACACCAGCATCCGCTGAAACAGCGGCCAGACCTGGCGAACCGAGAGGACCCAGTGACGCCAACGCCGGTGACGCAACCGCGACACCGTCTCCGCCGAGAGGTTGCCCCCGTGCGGAGTCAGGACAGCCCGGTGCTGCGTCGTGGGAATTCGCGATAACAAAGTGCGCTACCTCGCTGGGGCGCAGGGCGCCGGAGTTGGGCACGAGTCTAGCACATCGACAGACCGTGCACAAGATAGGGCCACGAATTCGAGTGGACGGCGTCCACTGGTCCGGCCGTGGCGCTGCGCTGACGCCGGTTCAGACCCAGGCGCGCAGGATCTCACGAATCCGGGTCTCGACATCGGCCGGCCGCGACCGCGCCGAAGCCTCGGCCATCGCGGTCCGCCGCGCCGGGTCGGCGAGCAGGGCGTCGATGGCCG
>CAZADH010000213.1:6341-10888 GCA_964483805.1 uncultured bacterium | reverse complement strand
AGAACAGGAAGCCCGATTTCTTGTCAAAGCGTTGGAGCATGATCTGTCCCCCTCTTTTCCACTTGAGCCGCTCAGGGTTCGAACCCCGTTAGCTCCACCCAGCGAACCCTCGCATTTCGACTCCACGCACTCTTCCGCCGCTGGCCGGCGCGGCAAGAGACGAAAGGGCGGATTTCTCCGACGTCATCCTCTGTGTGCCCAAGCATTTCTGCGACACCGAGAGAGGCAAGGCAACAACCTCATCACGTTTGCTGCCCCGACCCGTGTTGTCGGGCTGGCCGTGATTCACCCTGGCGTTTTGCCAGGTTTGTCACCTGCTGCTTCATCTTGTTGCCCTCGCGCTCGTGGAGTCGGGCGACAAGACCCGCTTTTCCCGCCAAACATTCGAGTTCTTTGGGGTCGAGACTGTCGGGCGGGGCCATCTCGGCTCGGTGAATTCGTGCTCGAATTTTCCGGCGCTCGTTCTTGGGCATGTTGGGTTGGCGGCCGTTCACGTGAACGCCGTGGACCCGAATCGGCCGGTTGGCGGAATGGACCCGGCTCTTCTCCTTGTTTCGATGCAGGCCGTGTCGCCGAAACATGCTCACGATGGAGTCGATGATGGCGGTTACCTCGGCCTTCTCGATGGTCCGGTTCGAAGAAACGGTGATGTCATCCACGAATCGAGAGTAGCGGAGGCCTTGGTCTGCGAGCCGAGCTTCAAGGGCCGGTTCCTCTTCCCAGAAGAGGAGGTTGGCGAGAAATCCGCTCGTCTTTGCACCTTGAGGGACGACTCCTTCTCGCGTTGTCAGGTTCGCCAGGATTGCTGCGACTTCCGGCGGGAATCGAAAGAAGTATTGCCAAATTCGACGCACATCTTCACGTTGTATGCTCGGGAAGAACTTCGAGATGTCCTGCGTGACGGCAACCTTGGCGCCGATGTGGAGGGTGCAATCAGAAATGTAGTCCCTGCCTCTGAGCCCGCCGTGGAGAAAAGTGGGGTAGTTGACTTGGAGCAAGATCTTCTCGTTGATCTTCTGTTGGATTCTCTTGAGTTGGGGCATGGCGTCAAAGACCTCGCGAGGTTTTCGGCCCTTCATGACGCATCGGTGGTGGTACATCCGGTCGGAGTTCTCGGCGATCCTTCGGATTCGGGCCTCGGTGTCGCCGAGCATTCGGGCCAATGCTTGCACGCTGCCGATCGGCCGGCCGTGGAACGTGGGCTTCTGCATCAAGTGTCCTCCAGGAGCAGCAGAGCCAAGTGGGACAGTTTCTCGGCCAACTCGGGCCTCATGCCCTCGATTTCTCCCCTGCCAGCAGCGAGGAAAAAGAGAATGTTGAGTGGGATTCCCAGCGCGTTCGCGATGCGCTCCAATGCTGAGAGTGCCGGATCCCTCTTCCCTTGCTCAAGTTGCGAAAGGTAGGGGGCCGAAATCCTGGCCTTCTCGGCCAGCACAGCCTGGGTCATTCGTTTTCGGGTCCTGCATAGTTTTATGGCGTTGCCGATGTTCATAAGTTCTCCCAAGAAAAGAAAAAAACAACCTGGTGTGCTACTGCGAAAGAAGATCGACGAGGTGTCTCGCGAACACAACGAACCGGTCCATGGTCAGGAGCGCAACGCTGATGTCCAGAAGGATTGCCTTCGAGTCAGTCCTCGCGCTGTTCCCCGTCCGGATCGCCTTTTCGATGCGTCGGATTGCTCCGTCGAGTTTCTTTGCCGCACTGCTCTTTGCACCGCCAGTTCTTTGATCCCTGATCTCCCGAAGAAGATCGAGGGCACCTCGAAGAGTGGTCTTTTCCATGGTTCTGCTCCTTTTTTGGTCAACATGTGACGCATCACGCGCCAGTTGCCAACGCGTGCTACCAGCAAAGGAGCGATGCTTCGAGCCCAGATTGTTTTTTGGAACCAGTTGCAATCCTGGATTGCACAGGTTGAGTGATGACGACGATGAGACAACGGCGGGAGGTGACGTTCGACGAGGCGTCGAACGTCACTGATTGTCGTTGGCTGCTGCACGCACGACGCATGGCTCGCCGTCGCACGTGCGGACTAGTTCACAGATCGTCTTCATCAGTCATCTGGTCGAACTGCGACCGATGACCGGCCTTTCGGCCCTTGTTCTGGTTCGCACTCGGAGCTGAGGTTTTCAAAGAACCCTGGTCGGATCGACCGCCAAAATTGATCCTACCTGAAACAGTGCTGCAAGTCAACAAAAAAGTTGCTCACAGCTATTTTTCTGACGAGACCAGCCATCGCGCCTGACGGGATCAGTCCACCTGGACCCTGGTCAGGTGCCGCCGTCCCCTCGCCTTCCTCCCGGTCAGGTTCCGGTACGCCTCGGCGGGGTTCTCCCTCAGTTCTGCGATGGTCCCGCCCTGGTTCACGCGGTCCGGGCATCGCTCCAGATGCCCCAGCCAGGATTTTCCGTGTTTCCAGACCACGGCTTGGGCTGTTCGTTGCCTCTTCAGGGGAAAAGGCAGTGGCAGAACCACTGTTTTTGCGAACCTGATGCTCGCAACTTGTCGTCGGCTTTCCTCGCTCGGTCCCATGGCCTTCGCCGCAACTCTGATCGCGGCGCGAACGCCGGTTCGCGTGAGGTAGGGGTAGTCCTCAACGATGTCATCGATTGTCGACCCGCACTCCAGCAGGTTCAGGATCAGTTCGACGGTGATCCGGGTGCCAGCGATCGTCGGCTTGCTGTGCATGATGTTGGGATTGCGGACGATCGGTCTTCCCATTGCGCCCTCCTGATGCTCGCGTCAGCGGGGTTTGGCGGTCCCCGGCGAGGCGACCATCACAACCTGGCCGAAAACGGAATTGGGGCGTTTCCTCGTGGCGAAAATGAGGCAAACGGGACACACATGTCGCCGACGTCCCGAAAAACGGCTCCATCCATCGGGGGCGTCTGCCCTGCGGAAAACCTCTCCCAATGCGAAAACCCCCGAACTTTGGTGACCCATCGTTCGAGGGTTTGAACAGTGGAGCTAGCGGGGTTCGAACCCGCGACCTCTTGAATGCCATTCAAGCGCGCTCCCAAACTGCGCCATAGCCCCAAGCAGTAATTAGTCTACCCCGGTAGCCGGAAAAAGTCAAGCGCTAAACCGTACCCTTTGCGGCGAGGCCGGTCGGCGGCCGATCGGAGCGCCACAACATTGATGTCGGCCGGCCGGCGCGGCATTGCACCAATCGGTTGCGACGCCGGTCGACGGTTCGCCGCCTGTCCGTTGCGCAAAATGTCTTGCCGACAGTGTCACTGCAGTGATTGGGTGATATCCTCTGCACTGGCATACCCACCTGGCGCGTGTTCGCAAATCCCCAAGGAGGCCCCGGTGACCAGACCGCCATCGCATCGGCCACGGGCGGTTCCGCACCCCCGCGGGACCTTGATCGCGTTCGGGGTGGTGGTCGTCGTCTGCATCGTCGCCGCGGGTTTGATCCCGCCACCGTCGGCATGGGGCCAGAGCGCCGCATTCAGTAGCGCCGAACCGGACCTGCGCGACGCGGTCCCGATCGAGAGCGACGACGTGTCCTCAGCGCTGGCGATCCCCGTGACGCCCGAATTCGTGTTTGAGCGCAGTCCGCGACTCCCGCTGCCGACGTTGGCCGAGTTCTTGGCCTCGCTGGAGTGCCGGTTCTCGGCTTCGCTCTTGTGGCAGGCGAAACTGCGGCGCGACCGGGTCAGTTCGGACATCATCGACCAGATCGATGCCAACATGGCCCAGATGCTGGTCGACAAGGGTTTCCTGGCGGCACTGTCACAGTGCCCGGACTGTGCGACCTTCTCATACAGCGGTTTGGCGCTGCACGGCCCGGTGCGGACCCTGAGCTGCTCCAGGCATGGTGTTGTTTTGCACGACCAGATCTCGGTGGTCGAGGAGTGGCGGGCGCGATTCGTTCGCTGTCAGTCGGCAAGAATCAGATTGACCGCCGCCATCCGCGAGTTCAATGCGACGCACAGCGACAAGATCGATACGTATTCGGGTGGCGAATGGTTGGTTCTGCGGATGCAGAAGATCATCGATGCCAGATTGGCCGACGACCTGTCGCGGTTGCCCTGCGCGTTGTCCGGGACGAACCTGACGAAGGGACAGCGGATCGTCTGCCCGCACCATCGTTAGATCCGTATTGCAGAAATAAACATAAAGTATTGCTACTTCCGCCAGGTGCGTATACTGAACAGGATCAGCACCGGGAACAGTTCGAGGCGGCCCATCAGCATGAGCAGGCACAGAATCCACTTGCCGGCGACCGGCAGGTGGCCGTAATGCCGCGTTGGTCCGACGGCCGACAGTCCGGGGCCAATGTTCGTCAGCGTGCTCAGGCAGGCCGTGAAAGCGGTGAGCAGCGTGCCGTTGAACGGGTCGTGGCCGGTCGACCGCATCGTCGCGACCAGATCGGCGGTGCTGCTGGCGAGGGCGGCCGGCGGTTTCACCACCAACGCAGCGTTGCCGTCGAGGACGAGGGCGAGTGCGCAGGTGCCGATCGCCAGCGTGCCCAGATAAATGACGGTGAAGCCGATCAGACCACCGACCACCTCACGCGCCACCGGCCGCCCGTCGAACTTGAT
>CAZADH010000213.1:0-6331 GCA_964483805.1 uncultured bacterium | reverse complement strand
CACGACCTCGCGCGGATTGATGGCCTTGAGCAGTTCCCGCCAGGTGAACTTGGCCAGGATGATCAGGCGGGCAACCTTGAGGCCGCCGGCTGTCGACCCGGAGCAGCCGCCCACCAGCATCAGCATCAACAGGATCACGCGGGCCGCGGTGGGCCACAGATCGAAGTCGTCGGTCGCATAACCGGTGTTCGACAGTATCGAGACCACCTGAAACAGTGCGCCGCGCAGAGCCGCACCGGCAGCGTAGCCCTTGCCCTGGTCGGAACCAACCAATGCCGCCTTGTCGTTGGGGCCATAGGTCAGCAACACGGCGATGACCACCGTGGCGACGATGCAGATGCCCAGATAGGTGCGGAACTCCGATGAGCGCCACAGCGAGCCAAACGACCGTTCGGTCCAGGCCGTGTAGAGGTGCAGGAAGTTGATGCCCGCCAGGAACATGAAACCGATGAGAATCAGTTCGGCGAAGAACGCCCCCGTGGGCGACATGCCGCTCTGTGGCGTCGCGAAATGGCCGGCCGAGAGGTTGTAGGTCGAGAACCCGCCGGTGGCGACGCTCGAAAACGTGTGGCAGAGTGCGTCGAAGAACGGCAAGCCGCACAACATGAGCAGCCCGACGGCAACGACTGTAATGACAAAATACATACGCCACAACGTCTTGGCCGTCTCGACCAGACGAGGCTTGATGCGGTCTTTGGTTGGCCCGGGCACCTCGGCGCGAAACAACTGGTAGCCGCCGGCGCCCAACCACGGCAGAATTGCGATCACCAACAGGATGATCCCCATGCCGCCCAGCCAGTGGGTCAGGCTGCGCCAGAACAACAGCGGCCGGCCCAGTTTCTCGATGTCGGCCAGGATCGAGGCGCCGGTGGTCGTGAGGCCGCTCATGCTCTCGAAGTATCCGTCGGTCAGGCCGAGTTGATGAGGATATGCGAGGTGATAGGGCAGGCCGCCGAGGCCGGCCAGCAGGATCCAGGCGATCGCTGTCATCGCCATGCCCTCGCGGATGCCGATCGCGTCTTCGTTGACGTGACGACGGAACGCGAAATACAACGTAATCCCCACGACCGAACCCAGCACGGCGGCCACCAGCAGCGCCCGGGTCTCGTTGGGCCGCTCGTCGAGCAGCATGAACGCAACCGAGGTGGCAAGAATCAGGGTCGAGAACACCGTGAAGATGATCCCGAGAACCGCCAGGACCGCCCGCTTGTTCACGACGCGACGGTGCCGGGAACGTGGAATAGATCGCGCAGATGCGGCAATGCGGCTGTGGTGGCAAAGACGATGACGCGATCGCCGGGCGCGATGACCGACGCGCCACCGGCGATCTCGATGCCGGTCGGGCGAACGATCGCCCCGATGCGCGCATCGGCCGGGATCAACTCGGTCAGCGAAGCCAGCGGTTTCTCGACGATGCGCGAGCCGGCCGCGGCCACCAGTTCCTGCACCTCGGCGCGCAGGTCGTAGAGCGGGATCAGCGAAACGATCTGGCCTGCGCGCACCATCCAGACGATGGTGCCCTGGGCGAGCACGCTCGGGTTGATGGCCGAGTCGATGCCGTGCCGCTCGGCAACCGGAGCAAAATCGGGCTCGCTCATGTGGATGATGGTCTTGCCGACCCCGCGTTCCTTGGCGAGAAGCGCTGACATCAGGTTGGCGGCATCGTCGTCGAGCAGCGAGCAGAACACCTGGTAGTGTTGCAGGCGCAACTCATCGAGCACATCGAGGTTCATGCACGAGCCGCGCAGAATGGTGACCCGGTCGAGTTCCATGCCGGCCTGCACGCACCGCTCGGGATCCTCGTCGATCAGGGTCACCCGGGTTCCGTGCGCGGCCAGGCGCTTCGCCAGACCAATCCCCATGCTCGTGGCCCCGTGGATGGCGACATTGGTGATCGGCTGCACCTCGCGGTGCAGCTTCTGGACAAACGGCTGCAGCGATTCGCGCGGAATGATGACGTAAATGCGGTCGCCCTTCTCGACGACCACGTTGCCGCTCGGAATGATCACCTCGTCGCCGCGGTGGATGGCGGCCAGCAGGAACTTGCCGGGCACCATCTGTTGCAGGCGGACCATCGAACAGCCGTGCATCGGCGAATCGGGCGGCACGAGAAACTCGACGACCAGGATGCGCCCGTCGGCCAGTTCGGCGGCCTCGAGCGCGCCCTTGGTGTAGATCAGTCGCTCCATGGCCTGAACCGCGAGTTGTTCTGGGTTGACCACGCGATCGATCGGCAACTGGTTGCGCGTCAACAACGACGACGGATCGTAATACTCGGGATGGCGGATGCGGGCGATGCACCGCTTGACCCCGAAGTTCTTGGCGAGAAGGCAGACGATCATGTTTTTTTCGTCGGAGTCGGTGACTGCGACGACCACGTCGGCTTCACGGACCCCGGCCCGCTCGAGAATCGGCGGCGATGCGCCCACCCCGACGATGAAGAGGGCGTCGAGCTTGCTGCCGAGTTCCTCGCACAAAGTCACGTTGCGCTCGATGATGACGATGTCGTGACCCTCTGCCAACAGGCTGCGGGCGACGTTGGCCCCCAAACGACCGCCGCCGACAATCAAGACGCGCATGGTTGCATGACCTATTGGTGTTTGCTGGAGGAAACCGTGGCGACGGCCCTCACTCGGCCATTTCGATACGGTTGCGGCCGCCCTGTTTGGCACGGTAGAGCGCAGTGTCGGCCTTCGACAGCAACACGTCGGCCTCGTCGCCGTGGGTCGGGAACCCGGAGATGCCGCCGCTGATGGTGATGCGCACCGGCTTGCCGTCGTGCTGCAACTCGAGCGCCTCAACCTTCTGGCGGATGCGCTCGGCCAGAATGAGGGCGCCCTTCTCGTTGGTGTGCGGCAGAATCAGCGACAGTTCTTCGCCGCCGAACCGCACCGGGATATCGACGCCCTTGCGCACGGCATTGCCGACGATCTGGGCCACCGCCTTGAGCACGGTATTGCCGAACGGGTGACCGTAGGTGTCGTTCACCGACTTGAACTTGTCGATGTCGAAAATCACCAGGCTGAACTCCATTTTGTAGCGGCGGGTGCGATTGATCTCTTCGGCGAGCCGCTCTTTGAAGTAGCGATAAGTGTACAGGCCGGTCAGCTCGTCTTTGATCGACATCTGGTAGAACTGCTGGCGCTGACAGGCCAAGGCAACGAGATGTGCCGCCACGCTGAGCGTCTCGGTGTCTTGATTGTTGAAGGTTTTCTTGCGGGTGAGCATGACGAAGTTGATGACACCCAGCGGTTTGTCGCCGGTCATCAGCGGCATCGAGATCAGCGAGTGGATCTTGCGCGGCTTGATGCCCGAGAACTGAAACGGCACGAACCGCTCGTCCTCGCACCCCATCTGCGCCAGGATCGGCTTGCCGCTCATCAGGGCCAGGCCGGCGATGCCCTTGCCCATGCCCAGTTTCACCAGGCGGATCTTCTGTTTTTCGCCCGCGACCAGCGCGGTGCGCAGATCGTCTTCGTTGGCGTCGTAGAGCATCATCGAGGCGCGGTCGGCACCGACGAGGTCCATCGCGCTTTCGATGACTTTGGTCGCCATGACCTCGAACTCGCTGCCGTACGACAGGCTCAGCGACATCTCATACAATGTATTGAGCTCGCGGACACGCTGGCGCAGATTCGAGTTGTTGTTGCGATGTTCCTCGAGCAGCCGGCAGTGCACCACGGCGTTGTCGAGCTGGCTGCTGATCACACTGAGAAAGTACCGGTCGCGATCGGTCAACGCCTCGGCGCGGTTGCCGATGAAAAATGCGCCTTCGAGTTGCGAGGTAATCACCATCGGGACGATCAGATAGTTGGTCACCCCGGCCTGGCGATGGTCGCCGGCGGTCACCGTTTCGCTGGTCTGTGGCGTCGGTTCGCTGAGAAACTGCGACAGGATCGCGTGGACGGCGTGCCGCTTCGGATCGAGCGGGTCGGTGCCGACGCCGATCGCATAGAAACCGTGATCGTCGCGCTTCGCCCCGTCGAGCAACAGGAACGCCGCCACCTCGCACTTGAAGGTCTTGACGATGACCTGCAAGGCCCGGTGCATCAAGCGCCCGATCGAATTGTACCGGTCGGTCAGGCGATCGAGACGGTTGATCAGGCGCAGTTCGCGGTATTTGTCGCGCAGGAACTGCTCGCGACTCTCGGCAGGGACCTCGGCGTATTTGCGATCGAGATACATGGGCTCAACTCCGCAGTGACTTGGCTCGACTTCGTCTCCGACAGGATACCTCACCCGGACGCCGTTGTCTGCATGCGATTTGTTCGGCCGGCGTTTGCTGCTACAATGGCGTGGTCATGAGCGCCGACAGCCAACCTGCGTCACCGCAATCCCGCATCGGTTTGCGCCTGGCCGGGATGCTGTTGCCTTTTGTATTGACGTTGTTGCCGGTTGTGTCGCTGTGGCAGGACGCCGCCAGACAGCAGCGGCAGGCCGTGGTTCAGGCCGAACGCAACTGGCTCGATCGGACCCGCCCGTTGGCCGAAAAGCTCGAGCGTGAGTCGGAGTTCACCCATTGGATCGAACAGGCCGGCCGGATGTGCGCACGCACTTTGGGGGCCTCGTCACGGTCGATGGGTGCGCGCGTGGCGACGGGCGCCGCGACGTTGGCGGCCCGCTACCCGGGAACCGCGGCACTGGGCGACCGCGGGCGCGCCGTGAGCGAACGTATTGACAAAGTAGGACTTCCGCGACCGCAACTGTGGGTGGTGGCGCGGTCGGCCTCGACCCGGGCCGGCCGCTTCGAACTGGTGCGCGCCCCGGGTCTGGAAACCACGCAGCGGTTCTTTCTCGAAGGCCTGGTCAACGACATGCTCGGCGGCGCCGCCGGTGCCGCGCCAACCAGGGCCGATCGACCGCAACCGCGAACCCGCGATGACACCATCGGCATTCGCCCGCTGGACCGCGGCAAGTGGTTGCGCCGTCTGCGCGCGTGGTTGGGGCCGGCCTTCGATGCCGAACTGTTTTCGCCGCAATACCGGGGGCGGGCGCTGCTTGTGCTGGTGTCAAAGCGGCCGCATTACGCAATGTGGGGCACGCTGGGGCCGGGACGCAACCCATGGGGAGCCTGGTTCATGCTGCTGCCGGTGACCGGCCCGGAGCACCTGCTCGCGCGCCGGCTCACCTTGCGCAACTGGCGGCATCCCGTTCTGCACCCGGCCTTCCTGCCGTTGCCGCAGCCAAAGATCCGGCACGCGCCTGCGGCTGCAGAACCGCGAAACATTACGGCCTCGGTGGCGGTCGATGTTCGCGTCTCGGGAAAGAAGACCCGCCTGCTCACGGCCTCCACGAGCGCTCTGGTCGCCGGCATTCTGCAGGTCTGGAAGGATGGGGCCACGCTGGCCCTGCGCCCGCAGCCGTGGCAGATGGTCTCGAGCCTGGCGCGGCAACCCGAGGTCCGCCAGTGGTTGCGCGAGGTGGCGGCCGAGGTCACGGTGACGCCGGCACCATCATCGCTGTTGTGGTCTGGGCGCGCCGAGGAGGCGGCGGTGGGGGCAATCCTGCCGGGGGACTCCCCGGAACCCTGGCTACGCGCGGCATTGCGCGAAGGCGTGACCTTCGACGCCTCCGTGGGGCGGGTCGGTCTGGCGGGGCCGCGCATCGGTGCGCTCATGAAGAGCGGGCGCTGGTGGGGACAGTGGGTGCCCCTGGCGCCGTCGTCTGGAGCCATGGGTTTCATCGTCGGCGGTCGTGCCGACGTTCCCGTGACCTCACTGCACAAGATCGCCTGGTTGTGGTCTTTCGTGACCATGGCGGCCTGGTTGCTCGTTGCCCTGTGGATCCGCCTGGCCGGTCGCCTGCCGAATCTGCGCATTCGCGCCGCTCTGCTGTTGTGGTTTGCCGCTTTGCTGAGCCTGCCCACCGCTATGGGTGTCGGCGCCGCCGTGAGTATCACCTCCGCCATGCACGACACCCTCCACGATGCGCTCGAACAGCGGCTCGATCGCACTCTGGCGCAAATCGAGGCGGGCGAGTTTCGTCTGTCGGGCGAGCAGCGCGCGGCCTGCCGCGCCCTGGCCCGAACCCCGGGAGCCCGCGCGCGTTGGCGCCACTTCGTCGAAGGCCGGGTGCCGCACGCGGCGATGGTCAACTGGTTGTGGGCGCGTTGCGAGAAGAGCCACATCCAACCGATGGCCGTCATGGTGCTCGACTGGCTCGGCCGTTCGATCGGTTTCCGCTTCGACCCGGCCATCCCGGCGATCAATCGCGCCATGATTCTCGACCTGGCCGAAACCTATACCGTGCAGGGCTACCAGACGGCATCGGAAGCCGCAGCCGGACTGGATACCGCGCCGTCGGCCAAAGGGCAGCAGGGGCGCAAGGCGCG
>CAZADH010000212.1:0-10938 GCA_964483805.1 uncultured bacterium | reverse complement strand
CTTCGCCTTCGGCATGGTCGGCGAGTATCTGTTGCGCATCCTGCATTGCACCAGTCGCGGCGCTTCGTTCTTCATCAAAGAGATCGTGCGGCGCGCATGACGGTCAACAGCGGGGAGGCGGGCATCTGAGCACAGCGGCAGGCGGATTGGTGGGGGCGTGGAGCATTGTATTGTTCCACCTGAGCAAGCTCAAGTTTCGCATGGAATTGCGTCGAGCGGGGTGCCGGGTGACGCGCTGTCGGGCGCACGAAGCGGCGGCCTACTGGAACGAGCGGGCGCAGACCTACGACGCGCAGCACGGCGCAGCGCGCGACCGCAGCCCTGACCTCGAGGCGATCATCGCGGCGCCCGCCTGGAACATCCGCCGGGTGCTCGAACTGGGGTGCGGCACGGGGAGCGCGCTGGTGCAGTTGGCCGGCCGGTTTCCGCACCTCGAGTTTGTCGGCCTCGATTTGGCGCAGGCGATGCTGCAACAGGCCGAAGCCAAAGCGAGGGCCTCGGGCCGCGACAACCTGAGGTTCGTTCAGGCCGACCTGCGCGTGGCCGATCCGGCGTTGCTGCACCAGGTCGACCTCATCTACTCGCGGGCGGCGTTGCAGCACCTCGCGCCCACGGTCGTCCGTGAGGTATTGGCGGCGGCGGTGCACGGTGCCCGTCTGGTTTATCTCGAAGAACTGCATGTGCGCGGGTTTCCCGACGGCCGCGAGATCGCATATCCGGGCTACGCGGGGCATTTGTATTACAGTCATGACTACCGTTCGATCCTGCAGGGTCTGGCGCGGACCCACAGCGCGCGGTATTCGCGCGGTATCATCCTCTATCTGTTGTGCGAGGGAGTCCAACGATGAAGCTGCACCTGATCTTCTCGCCGTCGCTCTATTCCTCGAAGACCGAGATCCTCGGTGAGAACACCTGGCCGCCGCTGGGGGTGCTGTCGCTGGCCGCCTACGTGCGGCAGCACGTGCCCGGGGTCGACATCGTCGTCACCGATGGTTGTCGCCTCGGCATGGAGCGGACCCTGGCCGAGGTGGCCGCCCAGAAGGCTGATCTGATCGGCATTTCGTTCTATACCACCCAGGCGTTGGGCGCGGCAAAGCTGGCGCGCGAGGTGCGCGCGCGGTTGCCGCAGGCGTTCATCGTCGTTGGCGGCCCGCACGCCACCGCGCTGCCCGTCGAAACGCTGCAGGAGACCGAGGCCGACCTCTGTGTCGTCGGCGAGGGCGAGACGGTGCTGGCCGAAATCGTGAGCATGCGCCAGGCCGGCAAGACGAAGGCCGAGTTCCGCGCGACCCGGGGCGTGGTCTCGCTTGGCAGCGAAAACGGCGAACCCCGCGTGTATCGCAATCCGCCACCGGACTTCATCCGCGATCTCGACACGCTGCCGTTCCCGGCGCGCGACCTCGTCGACGTCGGTTCGTATCGCGGTTGGTTCATCTCGAAGAAGAACCCCCAGACAACGATGCTGTTCGCGCGGGGTTGTCCGTATCTGTGCACCTATTGTGCCAACGGCATCTGGCGCACCTCGACGCCGCTGTTGCGCGCGCGTTCGCCAGAGAGCGTCGTCGCCGAAATGAAGATGCTGCGCGAGCAGTATGGCATACAAGAGGTTTACGATCAGGCCGACGAGTTCAATCACTCGTTGCCGCATGCACTGGCGTTGGCGAAAGCGATTCGCGACTCGGGGCTCGACATGAGTTGGCAGGCGTCGGTGCGGGCGCGGCCGATGACCGACGAGTTGGCCCAGGCGATGGCCGAGTCTGGCTGTTGGTGTGTGAGCATGGGCATCGAGAGCGCCAACGCGCAGACCCTCGCCGGCATCAAGAAGAAGATCACGCTCGACGAAGTGGTCGCTGCCTGCACGCATCTGCGGCGGCACAACATCAAGGTGCGCGCCCATTTCATGTTATACAATGTATGGCAAGAGAATGGGGAGTTGCGTTTCGAAAACAGCGCCATGTCGCACCGCAACCTGCGCTTCGCTGCGCACTTGTTCCGCCGCGGTCTGATCAACTACATCACCTGGTCGGTGACCACGCCGTTCCCGGGCAGCGAGCTGTACGACATTGCGGTGCGGCACAATCTCATTGATCCGGCCCTGCGCAACGACTGGGATGGCTGGTGGCAAAAGGGCGATTTCTCGATGAACCTGCCCGGCGTCACCGAAGACGAACGACGACGCATGAAAATGGCCGGCGAGATGTTGCGGGTGAAGTGTATGCTCAAGAACCGCGACTTCCATCTCAAAGATCTGCCGGTGATCGTCAAACGCGGTCTGGGTCTCGTGCGCGGGTTTTTCGCGCGGTGAGATGAGCGGCGTCAAGTCGGCGCGCGATGGCGAGGGAGGTTCGCATGGGCAAGCAAACACCGGATGAACGGGACCTGCTCTCGTTCAACCGTCCGTTCATCGTCGGCAAAGAGCTGTTCAACATTGCCCGCGCGGTGTGTGACGGCCACTTGTCGGGCGACGGACCCTTTACAAAGTATTGCCATGCCTGGCTCGAGCGCGAACTGGGGGCAAAGCGCGCGTTCTTGACGCACTCGTGCACCGGCGCCCTCGAAATGGCGGCGCTGTTGTGCGACATCGGACCGGGCGACGAGGTGGTGATGCCGTCGTTCACCTTCGTGTCGACTGCGAACGCCTTCGTGTTGCGGGGTGGTGTGCCGGTGTTCGTCGACATCGATCCCGAGACGCTCAACATCGATGCGAGCAAGATCCGTGCGGCGTTGACGCCGCGCACGCGGGCGATCGTGCCGGTGCACTACGCCGGTCTGCCCTGCGACCTGCGCGAGATCCTGGCCATCGCCCGCGACGCTGGGGTGCGGGTCGTCGAGGATGCCGCCCAGGCACTGATGTCGAAATACGACGGTCGCTACCTGGGCACGATCGGCGATTTGGGCTGTTTGAGCTTTCATGAAACGAAGAACCTGATCTCGGGCGAGGGTGGCGCGCTGCTGGTCAATGATCCGGCGCTGATCGAACGGGCCGAGATCCTGCGCGAGAAGGGCACCAATCGCAGTCGCTTCTTTAGGGGCCAGGTCGACAAGTACACCTGGGTCGACGTGGGCAGTTCGTTTCTGCCCAGTGAGTTGATCGGCGCCTTTCTCGCCGCGCAGCTCGATGAGGCCGAGAAGGTGGTGTGCAACCGGCGGGCTTCGTGCGAGCAGTATCGCGCGCGCTTCGCGGCGCTCGCCGAGGCGGGACTGGTGCGCCTGCCGCGCACGACGCCGCAAGCGGCCAACGGGCACATGTTCTACCTGGTCATGCGTTCGCTCGATGAACGGACGCGATTGATCGAGTATCTGCGTGAGCGGTTGGTGCAGGCGGTGTTTCACTACGTGCCGCTGCACTCGTCCCCGGCCGGTTTGCAATACGGGCGAACGCCGCAGCCGTTGCCGGTGACCGACGAGATCGCCGATCGCCTCGTGCGCTTGCCGTTGTATTACGATCTGGCCCCCGCCGACCTCGACCGGGTCGTGGCCGGAGTCTACGGGTTCTTTGGCCGCGAGGAACCGGTGGAGCCGCGCTAGTCTTGTGTCACCGTTGAGTTTGTCGGTAGGGCGAGCCGCACCCCCGGCGGGCTACCTGCCTCCCAAAACTCGATCGTGACCGTTCAGGCGGTGCCCCGGCGCCAATGGCAGTCCCGGCCCGGCCATCGCCGGGGTGGCGAAGATCTCGAAGGCGTCGTTGTGCCAGACCCGGCGGTAGCCGTGCTGCTGCATGAACGCTTCGACGACGGCCCGCCGCTCGACGGGTTCGTAGCGTGGTGGAATCTGGGCCGTGGGCCAGTCTTCGGCGGTTTCCTGGGTGGCGCGCACAACGAGCGGAAGGGTGGCAGTGCCGCATGCAGCGAGTGCCTTCGCGAGTCGGCTGGTCTGGTCGCCGGCGTTCTCGAGCCAGGGGCGGCCTGCCAGTGGGGCGAAATCGGTCAGATAGAACACGAGCGGCACCCGGTTGAGCGGCAGCAGGGTGCGGGCCCCGCGCCACGTCGACAGTTCGTCGAGCAGTTCACCCAGGCAGCGGGCTCGGGCCGGGGTCGTGAACACCCCTGCCAAAAGGGGGTGGTCCATGGTGGCTGTCATTTGCCAGCGCCAGTTGCGGTCTTCGAACGGACCCTGCGCCCCGGCAATCAGGGCGGCGACGATGAGGCCGCCGCCGATGGCGCCGCGCAACGCGCGCAGCGCGCCCGTCCAGCCCGTGCGCCGAACGGCCAGGCATGAGATGGCGAGCGGTACGGCGAGCCACGAGCCAAAGATCGCGTTGCGGATGTGCACGTTGGAACCCAGTTGCGGCAGCACCAGAAGCAGCAGGGCGAGCCGGCCCAGGCGCGAGCAGTCGGCTGGTGCGGGAGACGGTGTCGTCGACCCTGTTGCGGCGGTCGTTGCCGCCGCGATCGGCGCTGCGGCAGCCGTCGCGGTGACGGATCTCGTTGCGGTTGGCGCTGGTGCGCCAAGAGCAAAACCGGCGTCGAGAAATACAATATAGGTCAATCCGGCCACGATGAACCGGCCCCAGATGCGGGTCGAGAGCCAGGCGACGAGGGCGAAGACGGCCAAGTGGCTCAGCGTGTGCAGGCCGCCCCGGTGCGGCCAGCGACGTCGGACCGCGCGCACGAGCGCCGCCACACCGGTGAGGGCCGCGGCGAGCACGAGGGCGATGACGGTCGACAACACGAGGTTTTCGGCCAGGCGGCGGAGCGAGTGGCGTTCACTGGTGGCGCCCGCCTTGGCACCGGTTGCCGACACGTCGTGGGTGAACCCCTCGAGGTGGCCCAGCGCATGCATGGCGCCGGCGACCGCAATCGCACAGAGGGCGCAGCCGAACACGAAAGCGGCCACGTGCCGTGCGCGCACGCCGCCGGCTGGCAGGGTCGATCCGTGTGGGCGGGAACCCGTGGCGGTCGCCGCAGCGGCGTCGTGGTCGGGCTCACGGCCGAGCAGGGCCACGGCCCCGAGTCCGACGATCCCGGGAATGCGGGCCATGGCGCTGGCACCCATGAACAGACCGGCCAACAAAGCCGCCGTCACCCTGCCACTGCTGGAGCCACCGCGGGCCGCCCGCAACAGCAGCGCCGTGCCAAGCAGCGCCAGCAACGCCGACCAGGGGTCGTAATAAAACCAGTTGAGCGTGTCGCGGCAGAGCCACACCATGGTGAAAGCCAGTGCGGGCCCGAGGTAGCGCAGGCGGTACGGGCGCAGGATCCAGAAGGCGACCACTGCCGAAGCCGCCAGGGTGACCGCCCACAGGACACGAAATCCGATGGCGAGCGGCGAAACCCAACGGTACCAGCTCGCGCCGATGAACGAGGTCAACCAGAAGAAGTGGGTGACATCGATGGTCGGTGGGGCATCGAAGAACCGGCGATAGATGGTGAGCAGGTAGCCCATGTCGCCGATCGAGATGCCCTGAAAAAGGTGCAAGAACGGCCATACACAAGCAATACAGAGCCAGAGCCGGTCGGCGCGCAAGAGCCGCAACAGGCGACGGCGCCAGGTTCCTCCGCTCAGTCCCGTGGAGCCGCACAAACCCGTGTCTCGGGTCGCCGGCCCGGGTTGAAGCGGGTGGTCCCTGGTGTCGGGCGGAATCGGCGCCGCCACGTCCGGGGGCGTTGGACCGCGGTCGCTGTCGATGGCGGTCTACTCCTGTTTTTCGGTCTTCTTCTTTTTGCGGGCCGGCTCGGTCGGGGCCGCGGCGGGCGTGAACGCAAAAACAATTTTGCCCTGGTCGAGGTCGAGGCGCGCCTCGCCGCCGTTGCGCAATTGCCCGAACAGGATCTCGTCGGCCAGCCTGTCTTTGATCTCGCGTTGCAGCACACGGCCGAGCGGGCGGGCGCCGTGCTTGGGGTGGTAGCCCTTCTCACCCAACCAGGCGCGCACGGCGTCGCTGAGCACGAGGGTGACCTTCTTGGGGGCGAGCTGGCCGTCGAGTTCGCGCATGAACTTACCGACCACCTGCAACATGATGGCCGGCGTCAGCGGCGCGAAGTTGACCGTGGCGTCGAGGCGGTTGCGGAACTCGGGCGAGAACAGCCGGTTGACCGCGTTCTCGCGGCCGGCCTGCACGTCGCCGGTGCGGTCGCCAAAGCCGATCATGTTGCGGTCGAGTTCCATGGCGCCGACGTTGCTGGTCATGATGAGAATGACGTTGCGGAAGTCGGCCTTCTTGCCGTTGTTGTCGGTCAATACTGCGTAATCCATGACCTGCAGCAAGATGTTGAACAGGTCGGGGTGGGCCTTTTCGATTTCGTCGAGAAGCAATACCGTGTATGGATTTCGTCGCACCGCGTCGGTCAACAACCCGCCCTGATCGAAACCGACGTAGCCGGGTGGGGCGCCGATCAGGCGCGACACCGCGTGCTTCTCCATGTATTCGCTCATGTCAAAGCGCAGGAACTGCACGCCGAGAACGCGTGCGAGTTGCCGCGAGACCTCGGTTTTGCCGACGCCGGTCGGCCCGGTGAACAGGAAGTTGCCGATCGGTCGCTGGGCGGCGCCGAGTCCGGCACGGGAACGCTTGATGGCGGTCACGAGGGTGCCGATCGCTTCGTCTTGGCCGAAAATGACCGCTTTCAGTTCGGTTTCGAGTTTGCGCAGGCGTTCGGCATCGGAGCCGCCGACGCGCATGGCGGGAATGCGGGCCATTTTAGCGACGGCTTTTTCGATGAGCCGGGTGCCCACCCGCTTGCCCGGTGTGAAGGTGGTTTCGAGCTTGCAGACGGCCCCCGCCTCATCGATGAGGTCGAGCGCCTTGTCGGGCAGGAACCGGTCGCGCAGGTATTTACGGGCCAGTCGGGCCGCGGCGATGATCGCTCCGCGCGTGTATTTCACCTGGTGGAACGCCTCATAGGCCGGCACCAACCCGGTGATGATCTTGACCGTTTCTTTGTGGCTCGGCTCGGGCAGGTCGATCTTTTCGAACCGGCGGGCGAGCGCGCGGTCTTTCTCGAAGAAGTTCTTGCACTCCTCGTGCGTGCTCGCGCCGATGCAGCGAATGGTGCCGGCATTGAGCAGCGGCTTGAGCAGGTTGGCGGCATCGAGCGAGCCGCCGCTGGTGGCGCCGGCGCCGACGAGGGCGTGGATCTCATCAATAAAAAGTATTGCACCCGGAATATTCTGCACCGCCTTGAGCGTGGCCTTGAGCCGGGCTTCGAAGTCGCCCCGATACCGGGTGCCCGCCAGCATGCCGCCGAGGTCGAGCGCGTAGATGCGCACATGCTCGAGCACCGATGGCACTTCCTTCTTGTGGATCTTCAACGCCAGACCCTCGACCATCGCGGTTTTGCCCACCCCGGGGTCGCCGACGAAGATCAGGTTGTTCTTCTTGCGGCGGCACAGGACCTGCACCGCCCGCTGGATCTCGCGGGTGCGGCCGATGAGCGGATCGATGGCGCCGCGCGCCGCCTTCTCGTTGAGATCGACCGCGAAGGCCTTGAGCGGGTCGCCGCGCACGGGCGGAGCATCCTCGCCATCCTGCTCGCCATCGCCGTGTCGTTGCGGCCCCGGCCGCGTGCCGGTGGGCGCTCCGCGGGTGTCGGTACCGTCGTCGTCGTCGTCGTCATCGGTCTCGTCGGTGAAGGCGGCGTCGTCTTTGGTGATCCCGTGCGAGACGTAGTTGAGAATATCGAGGCGGGTGATGCCCTCGGCTTCGAGAAAATGCGCGGCGTGCGCATCGGTTTCGAGAAAGATGGCGGCGAGGATGTCGCCCATGTCGGCGGCTTGTTTTTCGGCCGACTGCACCTGGATGAGCGCCTTCTCGATGACGCGGTGAAACCCGACGGTCGGCTCGGGTTCGGCCAGACTGCCGGACGGCAACTTTGGCACATTGGCCGCGAAGAACTTCTCGAGTACGGCCTCGAGCCGCGCCACATCACCGCCGCAGGCCATGATGATCTCCTTGCCGCGGGCGTCGTGCAGGGCGGCAAGGAGCAGGTGCTCGATGGTCAGGTATTCGTGCTGGCGTGACTTGGCTTCGCGGATCAGGGCTTGCAGTGCCCAGGCGAGTTCTTTGCTGATCATGATGTCATTCGGGCTCCATGGCGCACTTCAGCGGAAACCCGTGGTTCTTGGCCCGTGCGTGCACGGCGGCGATCTTGGTTTCAGCGATGTCGCGGGTATAGACGCCCACGAGGCCCCGACCGGCTTTGTGCACCTGGAGCATGATCTCGTGGGCTTCGAGAGGCGGTTTGTGAAATACCTGTTCGAGGACCTCGACGACGAAATCCATGGTGGTGAAATCGTCGTTGAGCAGATAGACCCGGTACATCTGCGGCGTGCGCGTCTGCTGCCGGGTGCGTTCTTTGACGTTCTCTTGATGGCGTGGGTTGGGTGTGCTCATGTTTTGCGGCGGCGCGGCCGTCGACACGGCCGATTACCATGTCGAGAAATAGCACAAACGGCCCGCTCCGGCAAACTGCGCCGATGGTCCGGGCCGTCGAGAGTGAGCGGGCGTCGACCGAAATCGGCGCCTGGCGTGTGGTTCTACATGCGCATCAGCGGTCGGGCAGGACGGTGTTGGGCACCGACGGGCGCGACGGCGGCACTTCGTCGACGCGCGTCCACCCGGTTTCGCTGGGCTGATCCACGGTGACGAGATTGATCGCCGTCTTGGTCCGGAAGGGCGATTCGCCGACGAGGATCAGATCGACACGGCGTTCGAGGCGCCGTCGGTCTTCGGGCTCGGCAGCCTGCAGATTGCTCGGACGGTAGTGTGCGTGCGCCGATAACGACAGACGGTCCCCTTCAACAAACTTCGTATTGAATAGGTAGCCGAGGACCGACAACGCCCGCGCTGCGGATAGGCGCCAGTTGGCCATGGCCTGGTCGCTCGCCTGCAACTGCTCGTCGGTGTGGCCCTCGACCATGACCGGGTTGGGCACGGCACTGATCATCGGACCGATGAGGTCGAGCAGTTTCTTGCCGCCCGGCTTGATCTGGTCGGACCCGCTGTCGAAGAAGATGGCATCACCGACCATGCTGATGACCAGGCCGCGGGCGTCCATGTTCACCTTGACCTGCTGCAGCAAGCCTTCGCGGCGCAGCAGGCGCGACAGCTTCTTGACCGTCAGCCGGTAGGGCGGCGGCACTTGCGACAACGAATTGACGATCTTCGGCGGCCCCCGCGGGATCTCGGCGGCGTTGCGGCCAGTGAGGACGCTGTTGTCGCCCGGTCCGTTCGTCGTCAATACTGCGTAACCGAGATTGGCGCGGGCGGCCTCGCCGACCGATTTGACCTTCGCCGCATCCACCTTGGACATTGTATACAGCAGGATGAAGAACGCCATGAGCAACGTGATCATGTCGGCGTAGGTCAGCAGCCAACGCTCGAGATTCTCATGGTCTGCGTGCTTCTTTTTACGTGCCATACTCTGTATTGCTTTTTCGTTCAGCGGCCCGGGGCCGGGCGCAACTCTTCGTACCGCTTCAGGTCGTCGTGGCTCATGAACAGCTTCAGCTTCTCTTCGAGAATACGTGAAGACTCGCCGGCCTGCATCGACAGGATCGCCTCGACCATCGCGGTGCGGCAATTCATCAGTTCACCGTCCTTGATCTTGACGCGGTTGCAGATGGGCAGGAAAATCAGGTTGGCCGAGAGAATGCCCCAGAACGTCGCCAGGAACGCCACCGAGATCATGCGGCCGATGTTGGCCATGTCTTCCATGTTGGCCAGCATGTGCACCAGGCCCATGACCGTGCCGATGATGCCCAGCGTCGGGGCGAATCCGCCCAGTTGTTGGAACATTTCGGCGCCGATCTTGATGCGCTTGTTGTATTCCTCGAGTTCGATCTCCATGATGTCTTTGATGAGCTTGGCATCGAGGCCGTCGACGACGAGTTGCATGCCGCGGCGCAGCCAGGGATCCTGCACTTCAGGCAGTTTGCCTTCCAACGACAGCAAGCCTTCCTGGCGGGCTTTGAGCGACATGTCCATCAGGTCGCTGGCCATCTGGGCCATATCGATGTCTTTGTAATCGAGAAAGGCTTTCTGGAGCGCAACGCGAAACTCGCGCAGGTGTTCGGGCGGCATGCTGACGACGATGGCGCCCGCGATGCCGCCGAAGATGATCAACATCGCGGTGAAGTTGAAGAATGCCAGGAGCGAGGCGAAGTGCCAGTGACTGTCGATCAGACACGCAAGAGCGAGCGCGCCAAAGCCAATGGCAAATCCGGCAAGGATCGATTTCTGCACGGTGGACCTCCGTCAATATGCCGAAAACCCAGTTCATCTATCGGCATCTCGCTGGAAGGTCCGAAGCCCCGCACTCAACGCTCGAGAATGGCCAGCAATTGTGCCAATGGACTGCTCGGCGGTCCCTGGATGGGGATGCGCAGGTGGTCGGTATTGACGGTGGCCAGATATACGTGCGGTCCGGGGCCGCGCAGGCTGCGGGGAAACCGGCGGTCGACCGCAATGCCGAGTCGGTTCAGTTCCTGCGCGAGTTTGTTGCCGTTCTCGACGCACGACCCCGGGGCGGAGATGGTCACGAAGAAGGCGTGGGGTGCGTTGGGCAAGAGCCACGCCTGAAACAGGTCGAGGTTTTCGTAGAGGGCATCCATGAGAAAGACGCCGCGGATGCGCTCGGTCACGCCGCCCTGCGCCAGCACGTGCGCGACCGCCTTATAGCCGCCCGAGAACGCGGTGAGGATGACGGGCGCGCGCGCGAGTGATTGCCGCAAGGTTGCGGTGTGGGTTGCCAACCCGCCGCCCGTGGTAGATCGGTGCCCGGCGGATCCCGTGGCCGCAGTCTCGAGCTTGCGCGCCAGTTCATGCTCGACATCGGCGAGAAATCGCTTGAACGCTCCGGCCTGGTAGAACTTACCGGGACTCGAATCGATGGCGTTCTTGGCCAGTTGTGGCGCGACGAGCACGACATTCGCCCGCGAAACCTCGACCTGGCGGCGAATCTGATAGTCGGTCAGGCACTTGCCGGCCGTGGTCTGCAG
>CAZADH010000211.1:0-11034 GCA_964483805.1 uncultured bacterium | reverse complement strand
AGAAGATGGCGCGGAAGCGTTGTTCGGTGTCGCGCAACGCGATCTCGGCTTGCTGGCGCTCATGGCTGAGCAGCACCTGGCCGATCTGCTCCGCCACCGTGCAGGCGAAAATGATCTCGTCGTTTTCCCAGTGGCGCGGTGGGCCGATGTGCTCGAAGCAGAGCACGCCGACGAGCTGTCCGGACACGCGGATGCCGACGTCGAGCATCGAGGTGATGCCGAGCGGCACGAGGTAACTGGTGGTATATCCGGCGGTTCGCGGGTCCTGGCGGGCGTCGTGCGCGTCGACGAACCGTTCCTGGCGCAGCACCGAAAACTCGGCGGCGAAGTGATGCTCATAGAGCACGGCACCGCCCGAGTGGCGTCGCGTCGTGCGCTCGAATAGTTCGCGACAATGCAGTTCGGTGCCGCTGTTGGCGAACATCCAGATGCTGACCCGGGCGACCTCGGTGGCATCGGCCACGAGTTCGCAGAGGGTCTGCAGCGCCTGCTCGATGCTGCCGCTCCAGAAGCCGCTGCCCGTCGTCAGTCGTGACACGGTGCGCAACTGCGACTCGATGCGTTGGGTGAACGCAGCACGCTCGCGTTCACCGCGCTTCTGTTCGGTGACGTCGTGCAGGGTCGCAACCAGGAGCGCCCGGGACCCCAGCACCATGCGGGTCAGATGGACGACGATCTCGATGCGCCGTTGCGGAGCATCGCGCGGTTGCAGTTGCCAGGGAAAATTCTGGGGTTCGCCGCGCAGAGCCAGGGCCCAGAGTGCCGGCAAACGGTCGAGGCCGACGCCGGGCGGGGCCAGGTCACGGGCGAAATTGAGCGCCGTGGCCTGCTGAGCCTCGAGGCCCAGCATCGACAACAATTGTTTGTTGAGGACGACGATATCGCCGCGTTCATCGTGAACGACAACCGCATCGGCAACGTGATCGAAAATGCGACGCAGCGCAGTCTCGGACTGGCGCAGTGGGGCGATCACCGAGCGGGCGAGGGCAAGCAAGGCGACGCCGAACAACAGGAGGGCAGCGCTGCCGAGAACGACCATCATGCGGGTCAGGGCCCGGGAGTCGGCGAGAATGACGGAATGCGGCACGGCCACTCCGATCGACCAGGTGGGCGACGCTGAGCTGAACTGAACCGGGACATACAGGCAGGTGTATGTTTCGTGGGTGGTCGGGTCGGTGATGCGTTCGGTGGCTTCGACCCCGGTGCGCACCGCCTCGATGACGTGGGGGGCGACCCCGAGTTCGTCGAGCCTGCGGCCGGCCTTGCCCGGGTGGGGATGGCCGACGATGACGCCGTTGTTGCCGACGAGAAACACGTAACCGAGCCCGAACGGCTTGAGTCGGGCGCAGGACTCGCTGAACGAGTTGAGCAGGATGTCGACTCCGGCGACACCGATGACTTCGTCGCCGTCCCGCACGGGAACGGCGAGGCTGCTCATGACCGCATTTTCGGCGTCGGGATCGACATAGGGCGGAATGATGCAGGGGCGCCGGGCGCGGAACGGCAGGGTGTAATACTCCTGCTCTTTGTCGGCCTCATAGGAGTCGTGTTTGAAGACGATACGCCCCTCTTTGCGATACGCGAACGGGATGTAATCGCCGGCCGGCGAGTACTCGGGTTTGCCGGCCCATTGGGCATCCTGTCCGTCGAAACGCCCCGGTTCGAACACGGCCCAGGCGCCGAAGACGAACGCGTCGGAGCGGTGGACCGTCTGAATGAAGAGCTGGTCGAGGGCGGGCCGGTTGATCTGGGCGCGGTTCTTCATCGCACCCTCGAGGGCGTAGGCCAGGCCATGGGCGACGCCGAGGGTCTCGTTGATGCGGGCGCTGAGTTCGTAGCCGGTGCGATACGCGACGTCGTGTCCGCGGGCCATCGCCTGTGCCTCGGCCACGACCCGGGTGTGCTCGGACACGGCGATGGTCAGGACGATCAGCGAGATGACGACGATGAGAGCGACGATGACGAACCACCGCGTCTGCACGCGAAGGTCTGGCAGAAACGAGGTCACAGCGATTGCTCCCCCCGGCATGATTCGAAGTCGCGCGATACCGGCCCCAACCTCCGGTAGGCCAATGCGTTCCGGTGCGCCCTGATACCTCGCGGCCGTTGATGAGTGCTGCTCTCAGGATACCGCACCTGCGGCGGTTCACCAACCGCAATCGGCGTGGCGGGCGCGGGCTTTGCGGCAGGCGGCTTGCCAATCCGCGGCAGCCCCCTCTACAATGCCTCTGTTGATGCATTTCAGCCGAAGCAAGGAGCGCACCATGTTCGCCCCCGAGCCGTTGTTGTTGCCGTTCGCCGCGGTCACGCCGCCGACAAGTGTCGACACGCTGTTGCCGCCGTTGTCTGCTGCCGAGCGCGGCAAGATTTACGTCGACGTGCCGCACCGCTACTTCGCGACCCCCCGCGCCCTGCTCGATTATCTGGGCGGGAGCGCCGCCATGGGAGCGAATGTGGCGTTGCTGTTGCCCCATTTCGCCCCGTCGTTCTCAGAATACGTGGTGAAGGATTACGAGCAACCAGCCCCGCTCTTCGGCACCTGGACAGCGTTCGCCGACACCATGCGCGAGATCGCGGCAATGGGCCTCGATCGCATGATCGATGTGCCGTTCAACCACGCCGACTGGCAGGCGGCGCACCTGCGGCGCGAGTGGTACAAGAACCATGCGAACCAGGGCATCGAAGCCGGCGCCGACGACACCGACGCCGACGGGCGACGGGTCCGGATCAACTGGGGTGCATTCGAACTCGACAACGGCAACCGCGACCTCGTGCAATACTGGCTCGACAAAATTCTGTATCCACATTGCGAGAAATACCATGTCAATGCGGTGCGCATCGATGCGGCATGGGGGCTCGATCCGATCGGCCTGGCGACGATTGTCGGCGAGACCCGCAAGCGGTTCCCGCAGGTGTGGTTCGTCTGCGAAAACCTCGGTATGGCGCCGCTGCTCAAACTGGCGAAATCGGGGTTGCAGGCGGGCTCGGAGCGTTTCTTCAACAATTTCTACTGGTTCGAGGGCGGCCGCTACATTCCGAGCGACATCTACCAGTTGTGGCACGGCTCGCAGGGCAAGCCGACCTGCACGTTGTGGTCCAGTCACGATGTCTTGATGCCGGCGATGCGCGCCTGGTCGCGGTTACACCCCGACCGTCTGGCACGCCTCAACGACAAGGCCCTGGTCCGGCAGGTGTGTGAATGGGACGGCCTGCGTTCACCCCAGCAATTGGCGGCTGGTGACCGGGCCAAGGTCGACCGGCTGATGCAGCTCGATTACCTGCTGGCCGCCACGGTATCGACCGACGTCATGTGGGTGGCCGGGTCGGAGCGGATGCTGCTCGATCGGGTCGATGTCTGTCGGTCGGGGCCGGGCGACTTCGCCGTGGGCCTCGACACCGAGACCGCCCGCTTCGTCGGGCGATTCAACGCCATGCGGGCCCGCGTGCCGTTGCTGAATGCCGAAGGGCTGCTCATGCCGTTCGGCAGTTGGCGCCGGGGCGAGGTCGGGTTGCGGGGCCTGGTGAAGAAAGACGCGGCCGGGCGGGTGTTGCAGGCTGCGGTGAACTACGACCTCGTGCGGCCGGCGCGCTTTCCGGTCAACGCCCGGTTGCGGGCGGCCGAGGCGGTGGTGGCGGTCACGGCGGCCGCGTTGGTCCCGGGGCGAGGAGCCGATCTGCCCGCCGAGCTGGAAATCGGGCCCGGGCAGGGCGTGGTGTTGGCCTGTCTGCCACATGCCCCGGCGCCGAAGCGCGCCGCGGCGCACCGGTGATTCCGGGCCATGCAGACAATCGCGAAGATCCGAGGTAGAAATACAATGTATGTAACTCGCGGCGTTGCGGTCGCTGTCCTGCTCATGTTGACGGGGGTAATCACCATGGTTCCGCTTTCTGCCGAAGAGAAGTATCGCCTGCCGCCACCGCGGATGCAGGAGATCGTCGACGCGCCGGCAACGCCGATCGTGTCGCTCAACCCACGCGGGGGTTCGATGCTGGTCTGCTCGTACCGGGTGCTCGTCGATATCGCCTATCTGGCGCAACCGACGCTGCGCCTGGCCGGGCAGCGGTTTCTGCCTGGCACCAACGGGGCGCAGCGCAACTTCTTCGTGCACGAGGTGGCCGTGTGGACGTTGCCCGGCGTCGACGCCTCGCGGACGGCAGGCATCGGCACCGGTGCGGCGGTCACCGCCGAGGTGGCCGCAACCCTGATGGCTGGCGCGGTTGCGTCGCGCAGCTTCATCCTGCCGGCCGGGGCGAAGTGGGGCATGCCGTCGTGGTCACCTGACGGGCGCCGCGTCGCCATGGCGCAGTATCGCGACGACGGTATCGAGCTGTGGGTGTTCGACCCGACGACGGGGCAGGGGCGGACGGTGACCCCGGCCCTGGTCAGTACGGTGGTGATGCCGCCCTACACCTGGGCGGCAGATGGGAATACGTTGTATTGTTCTCTTGTGCCGGCCGCGCGTGGACCGGCGCCGCAAGCGCCCGTGGTGCCGACCGGTCCGGAGATCGAGCAGGCCGCCGGGGTCGTCTCGAAGGTGCGCACCTACCAGGATCTGTTGAAAACCGCCCATGACGAGGCGTTGTTTGCCCACTACGCCACGGTGCAGTTGGCGCGGGTCGAAGTCGATGCCGAGCGGGTGACCACCCTGGGCAAGCCACTGCCGCTGCGCGATCTGGAGATTTCTCCCGACGGCAGGTTCGTCTTGGTCGACGTGCTGCGGCAGCCGTTTTCGCGGTCCGTGCCGCTCGAGTTGTTCGCGCACGACATCGAAATCTGGGACGCGACGAGTGGCGAGAAGGTGACGACCGTGGCGCAACTGCCGGTTGCCGACCAGTTGCCGATCCAGGGGGTCCCCACCGGGCCGCGCCATGTGTCGTGGCGTCCCGGGAAGCCGGCAACGCTGATCTGGACGGAAGCGCTCGATGGCGGTGATCCCAATCGCAAGGTGCCGTTCCGCGAACGCCTGATGCAGTGGGCCGCGCCGTTCACCGGCAGTCCCACCGCGCTGGTCGAATTGCCGCAGCGGTATGCCGGTTTCGAGGCGATTGCCGACAGCCCGCGGGCGATCGTGCACGACTACGACCGCGACCGCAAATGGCTGGTGGGGCGCCTCTTTGATTTCGATCGGCCCGTGCCGGCGGCCTCGGCGCCGGTGTTGTTCGACCGGTCGGCCAACGACGATTACGGTGACCCCGGCGAACCGCTCAAGACGATGGCTCCCGACGGCATTGCCGTGGCCATCACCGCCGGCAACCAGATCTTCATGGCCGGTGACGGGGCGACGCCGGCCGGCAATCGGCCGTTTCTGCGCACGTTCGATCTGGCGACGCACGCGAGCGCGCCGGTGTTCGTCGCCGCGGCCGAGGCCTACGAGCAGGTGGTCGGGTTCGCCGACGCTGCACGCACGGCGCTGATCACCCGGCGTGAGAGCCCGACGGCGGCGCCGAATTACCTGTGGCGTCCGTTGTTGGGCGGCGTGGCCGGTCCGGCCGTGCCGATCACCCGGTTCGCCGATCCGGCGCCGGAGCTGACGACGATCAAGAAGGAGCTGCTGACCTACCGGCGGCCGGATGGGGTGCCGTTGTCGGGCACGTTGTATTATCCGCTCGGGTACCAGCCGGGTCAGCGGGTGCCCGTGGTGTTGTGGGCGTATCCGCGCGAGTACACCGACGTCAAGTTCGCCGGGCAGGTGCGCACGACCACGAACCGGTTCACGCGGCTCGACAACGATTCGATCCTGTTCATGCTCACGGCGGGCTACGCGGTGTTGATGGACGCCGAGATCCCGGTGGTGGGCGACCCGCTGACCGCGAACGACACCTATGTCGAACAGATCACGGCGGCGGCCAAAGCAGCGGTGGATCAACTCGTCGCCAGTGGTGTGGCCGATCGGCACCGCATCGCCGTCGCGGGGCACAGCTATGGCGCGAACATGGTGGCCAATCTGCTGGCGCACACCGACCTGTTTGCGGCCGGCATCGCCCGCAGTGGCGCCTACAATCGCACGCTGACGCCGTTCGGGTTCCAGGGTGAACGACGCACGTTCTGGGAAGCCCCCGAGATCTATGCGAAGCTGTCGCCGTTTTCGTATGCACATCGTATTCATTCTCCAATACTCATGATTCACGGCGAACTCGACAACAACCCTGGCACCTTCCCGATGCAGAGCGAGCGTCTGTTTGCGGCGATTCGCGGCCACGGCGGCACGGCGCGGTTGGTGATGCTGCCGTACGAGAGCCACGGGTACCGGGCGCGCGAATCGGTGCTGCACGTGCTGGCCGAGCAGGTCGAGTGGCTCGATCGTTACGTGCGTGACCGCAAGCCACCAACCGAGAAGAAACCGGACACCGGGTCGGGATCCGGGTCGGGGCCGGCCTCGCCGAAACATTGATGGCGCATTCCCGGTATCACCCGGGTCATAATCGCCCGTAGGGGCCGATTGCGATCGGCCCCTCGTCCGGTTTGTCGGTCCATCGATGAAGCAGGAGTAATATCGGATATGGATGATATATTGACGATACGGCGGCGGGGCGCATGAACAACCTGACCCGCGGGTGGCGACGCTGGGTGATGGCCATTGTCTTGCTCGTTCTCCCCGCGGTGGTTTGGCCGCGGTGGTGGTGCGGGCGCGAAATCGAGGCCGCGTGGCGGGGCGACGATGCCGTGCTCGTGCCGCTGGTCAACGAGGTGGTCGCCCAGGTCCAACGCGACCTGGGTAGTGCCGCCTTTCGCACCGGCAGTTGGCAGTTCAATGGCGAGTGGAACCTGGTGACGCGCCAGATGGCCGCGCTGGGGTTGGCGCAGACGATCCTCGCCCGCCCGGCGTGGCGGCCCGCCCTGTTGCCGGTGATCGAGGCCTGCGTCGAACAACTGCTGGCGACCGAGACCCGCGCGTACGATGCGCAGTCGTGGGGCGGCGAGGACCCGCTTTCGAGTCTGGCCGGTCCGCACGGGCACGTGGGATACCTTGGCTACGCCGGGGTTGCGCTCAACCTGTATCGCGCCGTGGGTGGGCAGCGGTTCGCCTCCGAAAGCGTGGCGATTACCGATGCGCTGGCACGGCGACTGGAGGCCAGCCCGATCGGTTTGCTCGAGACCTATCCGGGCGAGTGCTATCCGGTCGACAATACGACGGCGTTCGCGGCGATCGCACTGTTCGACCGTGCCACCGGGGCCGATCACTCGGCGCTGTTGCGCCGCTTGCTCGAGAACCTGGCGACGCGCTATCTGGAAAGAACCTCGGGGTTGCTCGTGCAGGCCGTCGATGCCAGAACCGGAGCGTGGCGCGACCAGCCGCGGGCGAGCGGGTCGGCCCTGGCGGTCTACTTCATCGGGTTCGTCGAGCGGGCGCTGTCGCGACGTATTTACAATGCATTGCAGAACTCATGCGGGGTGACCGGTCTGGGGTTCGCTGCCGTGAATGAGTACCCGGCGACAGTGACGCCTGGTCGCGGCGATGTCGACTCGGGACCGATTGTCTTCGGGCTGAGCGTGTCAGGCACCGGCTTTGCCCTCGCGGGTCCGCTGATCCACGGCGATGCGCCATTCTTCGCCGGGCTGTGGCGGACTTCGTTTCTGCTTGGCTATCCCGTCGAGTGTGAGAGCCCGGCGGCGATCCCCGGGGCGACGGCGCGGGGGCGGCGGTATGCCCTGGGTGGCCCGCTCGGGACGGCGATCATGCTGGCGATGTTGACCGCCGGGTCGGGAGCCGTGCGATGAGCGCGAACGGGCAATCCTTGCAGGTTGATCCGATCAAGGCGACCGTGGCGGTCGCAGAGACTCGGGGTGGCTGCGACCAATCCCTGTCGGTGCGGCCATGGCGGCGGTTCCTGCTCGAGTTGGCCGCCCTGGTGGTCATGTCGGTGTTGTTTCCCGAGATTCTGGCGCGTTGGCGCCTGCTCGACGATCTGCTGTCACCCAGCCTCGAAACGAGTTTGCCAGCCGCTGCCTTCGGCTTCCTTGCCGAGATGGTGCGCATCTTCGCGATTGTCGGCGCCCCCGGGTGGGTGTTGATGCGGTGCTGGTTGATTGCGACGCGGTCGCGCAAACGGGGCGAATCGTTGAAACGCGGTTATCCATAGGGGTCGGTCGTCGCTGTCAGGACTCGAGCAGTTGGCGGACCCTGTCTTCGTCGATTCCGACAAATCGAGCAATCTCGCCGACGGACAGGCCCAAGCCCTGCATGCGTCGTACGATTGCTTTTTGTTCCTCAGCCTTGCCCCTGGCTTCTCCCCTGGCTTCTCCCCTGGCTTCTCCAATGGCCTCGCCCCTGGCCTCGCCCTCGGCCTTCCCCTTTGCCTCGCCCTCGGCGATGCGGCGTGCGATGCTCTGTTTGAGATTCTCGACCAGCATAACTTTGACCTCCGCTAACTCGTGCAATTGTTGGGACGCGGTCACGTCGACCGCGCGGGCGTTCAGGAACACTCGTTTCAGCCAAACCGCGAACGCGCGACGCAAGCTGGTTTGCTTCTCGTCGTGCAACCACACGAGAAGCCGTTCGATCAGGTGCACGACGGTTGTTTCATCGCGCGAATGTTCGAGCTGGAACAGAACGGCAACCAGGTTCCGCAGCGGCTCGAGATCGGCATCGACGTAAGCCGACTCATCGATCACCAGATGTGTGACGTGCGGCTGGTACCGGTCAAGTCCGGCCGGCATCGCACCCACGAGTTCGCCGACGTCGACAGGACTCTTCCATGGTTCATTGCCATTGTACAGAACGATCGGCAGGATGGGTGGCAGCTTGCGGCCTGGCTGCAACTCATTGCGCGCGACCAGGTCTTGCCACAGCAACGAGATGTAAGACATCATCCGCAGCGCCATGAAAGGATCGTCGGATGACTGGAACTCGATCAGAATGTAAATGTAGAGCCAGTTCTCGTGCCAGCGCACCCGCCAGACGATGTCGCTGGTGCGCTGGCGCAGGTTTTCGGAGATGAACGAGGTCGGCTGTTTCTCGAGGGTATTGAAATCGAGTTCTTCAACCCACCGTTCGCGCACGAACCCGCGCAGAAGATCGCGCACCATCTCTGGGTGCGAAAACAGCAGCTTGTAACCTTCGTCGTGCGATGTCATCGGTTTTCAGTCTAGCCTAGCGAGCGGAGACAGGTCAAACGCGCGGTCCGCTGGAGTGGTTGTCGGTGCCGTCTTCTCGCGGCGCGCCCGCGGGCGTGACTCTACCGCCGCGCGGGGCAGGTCGAGTGAATCTGTTTGACCTGTTCGTTGAGAGTGTATACCCTTAACAACGGTGCGACTCGGTGGGTTGTCGCGCCTGGGTGGATCTGCAAACAGCCTTGGGTGGTGGGTGCGCTGGCTGTGCGCTAAGAAAAAGGGGGGGCCATGCCTGCTCGATCACGTCTGCTCGTCGTCACGTTGATGCTGATGATCGTTGGTTTTGCCTTTTTCGGTGCGGTGGGCTGTGGCGGTGGTGGCGGCGGTGGCGGTGGTACCGTGACGGTGGGTGGTCCAACGGGGCCCGTGCTCATGACGGGAGCGACGACCGAGATCCGGGGCGCCGTGCTCGATGGCGGGCGTCCGGCGGCCAACGTGGCGGTGTATCTCGTCGATCCCGCCCGGGCCTTTGCCGCGGGGTTGCCGCGGGTCGAGACTCCCCTGGCATCCAGACGGGCGTCGGTGGTCTACGACGCCAGTTACGGTGATTTTCGGGCGATGACCGATGCCGCCGGGCAGTTCGTCTTTCCGGCCGTGTCGACCGAAGTCGACTACACATTGGTTGCCGTGCGCGACGCCACCAGGCAGTCGGTGCGGACGGGCGTGCGAGCCGGACGTGCAGCCGTCATCGATGTCGTTCTGACCCCCACGGGGATGATCAGCGGTGTGGCCCGCCTTGGGGGTACGGTTGGGGCGGCCGGCCATGCCGGCGTGGTGGCGTTCCTCGAGGGAACATCCCATGTGGCCCTGACCGGTCCAGATGGCCGCTTCACGCTGTCGAGCGTGCCGGTCGGCTCGTATACGTTGCGAGTGCAATACAATGGATATACACCACAGATCGTGCCGGTGACCGTGGCGCCGGCGCAGACCGCCAGCCCGGGGGCGATTCTCACGTTGGCGCCGTCGACGCCATCGGCGGTGCAAGGGGGCGTGACCGGAACGGTGACCCGGAATCCGCGCCTGCTTGGGGATACCGACGATGCGGGAATCCTGGTGCATCTGGGCAACACCACGCTGGTCACGTGTTCGGGGGCCAATGGCGCCTGGCAGTTCACCGGCGTTCAGCCCGGCACCTACCAACTCGTTTTTCCCTCCGAGTCGTATGCGGTCGCCAATGCCCCGGCAGCTTCGCTGACCGTGGTGATTCAGGCCGGGGTGACGACCGTCGTTCCCGCAGTCACGCTGCAACCACGTGCACAACCCGTGTTGCTGGGTGATTACGTGGGCCATATTACCAAAGTGCCGGCCGTGGCCGGTGACACCGACGGGTCGGGAGTGTTGGTGCAACTGCTTGGGCAGGCCGGATCGTTCCTCATGGGTTCCGACGTGGCCGGGCGCTTCGAGTTTCGCCGGATTCCCCAGGGTGTATATACATTGTCTGTATATGATGCGCGTTATCGCCTGACGGCGGGGCCGACCGCGGTGACGGTTGGGGCAACGCCGGCGGCGGTGGTGCCAGAGTATACGGTTGCGCCGAAGGTGCAGGCCGATCTGCTGGCAGAGTACGCTGGCTTGGTGAAAAAATCGCCGGCGCTCGCCGGTGACGTCGATGACCGTGGGGTACTCGTGCAGTTGTCGGGGGCTGGGGTGGCGCTGACCACGGTTTCGGGTCCCACCGGGCGCTTCGAGTTTCGTGGCGTGCCCAGCGGTACCTACGCGTTGGCATTCAATGATCCGCGGTATCAGTTGCCGGCCGGAGTCGTTGCAGTCGCCGTCACAGCGACCAACGTGACGGCCATTGCCGATGCGCAGTTGCCCATGCATGCGGTGGTTCCGCGGGTGACTGTGGTGCCGGCCGGGAACTACGGTGGACAGGTGGTCAAACAACCGATGGTCGATGGCGATGTCGATCACGGTGGGGT
>CAZADH010000210.1:6933-11121 GCA_964483805.1 uncultured bacterium | reverse complement strand
CGTGCCATCTGCACGGCGCCCGCCACACCTGCCCCATTGAGACCGATGCCGGCATCCCGCCCGCGCACGATGCGCGCAGGGGGGCAGGCGCGCAACGAGCCGAGCAGGCGGCCCGAAACGCAGTTTCGGGCAGTGCAAACGACCCGTGGGCGTGCCACGATCTCGACTGGGATGCGGCCGCAGAGCAGGTCCGTCAGCATCTGGCCCGCAGCCGCACGCTACCGTGGTGAGGCCATGCCCCGGTTCGGCAACGCGCCTGCATGACTGAACGAGAGCGCACCCTCGTCATCGGTCTCAACTGGCTCGGCGACGTGGTGATGTCGTTGCCGGCGTTGGCCGCCCTGGCCGCCACATCGGCCCGAGGCGTCGTCGATGTGGTCACCCGCCCGCATCTCGGCCCGATCTACCGCCTGTTGCCGCAGGTCGACCAGATCTGGCCCGTTGCCAGCGACCGTGGCTGGCTGACAACCTGGCGAGAAACCGCACCAATCCGGCGATTTCACTACGACCGCGTCGCCATCCTCCCCCAGTCTCTTCGCGCCGCGGTCGTGGCCTGGTTCTGCCGGAGTCGCCGCCGTCGCGGCTTCGTCACGCAATGGCGCACGCCGTGGTTGACCGAACCCGTCTCTCTGCCAAACGAGATCACGGCCTGGCACGAGAGTCATTTGTATTTACATTTGCTGCGACCCTGGACGACTTCTGCGCCGGATCGACGTGGTCCCGCGTCAGAGGCAGCAGCACCAGGCCCCCACCGAACCACCGACGGCTCGAGCGATGGTCGCATGCCCCCCGACCGGCCGGCACCCCCGCCTCGACTGACGATACCCGACAACTTCGCCGACCTTGCGTCGCTCCTGCCGAACCAAAGAAACATGCCATACATCGTATTGGCTCCCGGAGCCGCCTTCGGCGCGGGCAAGCGGTGGCCGACCGCGGGATTTGCGGCCATCGGGGCGCAACTCGCCCGCGAGCACGGTCTTGCCGTTCTCGTCACCGGAGGCAACACCGAGGTCGAACTCGGGCGGCAGGTTGCCGCCGCCACCCGATCGGGCCTGCAGCCAGCGGCGACCGCGGACCAACCGCTGACGGCGGTTCGCGCCGTTACCGACACGCGCGTTCACGATCTGACCGGCCGCACCTCACTGCCGCAACTGGTCCGCCTGCTCGCCGACGCGGCCCTGGTCGTCGCCAACGACTCGGGCACCATGCACCTGGCCGCGGCGCTGGGTCGCCCGGTGGTGACCCCCATCGGCCCAACCGATCCGACACGCACCGGTCCGCTGGGCGACACCGCCCGTCTCGTGCTCGCCCCCGACCGCTGCTCACCTCCCTGTCGCGCGCGCGTCTGCGCCAGAGGCAACCAGGGCTGCCTGGCCACGCTACCGGTCGAACCCGTTCTGGCTGCCTGCCGCGCGGCACTGCGCGCCGACGCATGACCGCCCCCCGCACGATCATCGTCTCGCGCACCGACAAGATCGGTGATGTGGTCTTGACCCTTCCTGTATTTACACAACTGCGCCGGTTGCTGCCGACCGCACGGTTGGTCGGCCACGTGCGCACACTCACGCGCTCGCTCCTGCACGGGCAAAGCGATGTCGACGCTGTCCTCTGCGACGATCCCGGCGGCAGACCCCGCTCCATTCCGGCGCTGGCGCGGATTTTTCGCGCCGTCGGCGCCGACGCGATCGTGCTCGTGCATCCGAGCGGTCGCGCGCTGTTGGCGGCCATGCTGGCGGGCATCCCGCGGCGCCTCGGCCGCGCAAGCAACATCTGGCAGTTCACCCTCACCGATCGCATCGCGCAAAACCGCTCCCAGAATGTGAAGCACGAGACCGAGTACAACCAGGACCTCGCCCTGGCCCTGCTCGACGCCGGCCCCGCGCAAACCTCGACGCACCCGGCCACCGGGCCATCAACCTACGTGGCACCGCGCCTCGAGTTGCCTCCCGAACTGCGACAGGCCGCGCACGCCAAGATCACGCAACTCTTCGACCATGGTGCCCCCGTCGTCGTCCACCCCGGCGGCGGCGGTTCTGCCCTCAACCTGCCGCCGGCGGTTTACGCCGACGTGGCGGCGGCCCTGCAAGCCCGCGGCATTCCTGTCGCATTGTCGCTCGGGCCGGGCGAAGACCATCTCGAGCCGGCATTCAGCGGTCTGCGCACGCAAGCAGGCTTCAGCCGCCTGCCGCGCAGTGACGGCGATCTACGTAAATACGCAGCATTGCTCGGTTGCGCCCGCGCGTTCATCGGCGGCTCGACCGGCCCGCTGCACCTCGCCGCCGCCGTTGGCTGCCCGACGGTGGCCGTCTTTCCGCCGGTGGCGGCGATGACCCCGACCCGCTGGGGTCCGTATGGCAACGCGGCCCAGATCGTGAAGCCGGATCACCCCGAACGGTGCGACGGCCGCTGTCGCGCGTGTTCCCATCAGCCGTGCTGGACCACGGTCACGGCAGCAACCGTGGTTGCCGCCTGCGAGCGCCTGCCGTCACCCGCACGATAGCGGCCCCATCTTTCAAGGGCACCCAGCCACGTTATAAATATCAAGTATTTACACCGGCCGACTCGAGCATGGCATCGCGCGCCGTGGCAAAGCGGTTGTGGTAGATGAACACCCGGGTGCCGATCTGCAGGGCATCGCCCTCGACCAGGGTGCGGCAACGAACGCGGGCACCGTTGATCGTTACCATCGGCGCCTCTGGCAACACCTGCAACACGTGAAACCCCTCGCGCTCGTGGACCTCGAACGCCATGTCGAGATCGTCGGGCACGGTGAAATCACACTGGTCGTTGGCACCGACCGAAAAGGTGTCACGATCGAGCAGGAACTGCACCTTCCAGAGCCCGGCGCCGTGTTCCTCGAGCCAAGCATACTTGCAAAACTCGACGGTCATCCCCAACGACAACCCGGCCAAACCGCCCAGCAACAGCAGGCCAATCAGCGTCTGCTCCCGCGGACCAAACTGGGTGTCGAACAACAGACCACCGAGCAACAGCGCCGGAAACAAGCCGGCAAAGGCCTGGAGGCCGGCGAGCGGAGTGCCATACAAAATAGCACGCGCCACCGACAATGTCGTCGCCAGGGTCGCCCACCACAAAGTCCGCAGCATCATCGCCGACATGTGCTGTTCGAGCACCAACCAGTCGCGCAGCAGCGCATACAGCACGGCGCCGGTCATGGTGATGGCCAGGGCCACCCCGGTCGCGAGCAAAAACTGGGCAATTGCCTTGACCGCGCGCCCCTCGGCCACCGTGACGGCCAACAACTGAGTGGCGCCCAGCAGCAGGGCCGAGAATACGCCGGTCAACAACAGCGTCGCCAGGAAATCGGTGCCGAAACCCCAATAGATGCCTTCGCGATGCGCCAACCACCCACCGTAGCCAGCCACGAGACCGGCCACGGTGGGCAGCAACAGCGACATGACGTTGATCATGCCGGCATCACGCCGCATAAAACCGCACCTGGAGCGGTGGCAGACCATTGACAAACCCGGGAACGTAACCGTGGCGTCAACCTCAGGTGATCGTCTCGACCAGCGTCAGTTGCGTGACGAAATAGATCTCGTACGCCTCTTTGAGTTCCTGCGAGCTGATCGTCGTCTCGGTGTTCTCCTGAAACCGCTTGCGATCACGGATGATCTGCAAGAGGTCGCGAGGGTGCACGGCCCGCAGACCCCGTTTGCGCTCGCGATAGATGCCCATCAACTCGCTGATGTTGGCCGGGTCGAACTTCAACCCGAGCTTCTCGGCGTTGATCTTCCAGATCGACGTATACTCTTCGAGCGTGGGATTGCGCACATTGATCTTGTAGGGCAGACGACGCAAAAATGCGTCATCGACGATCTTCATCGGATCGAGGTTCGTCGAGAACAGGATGATCTCGTCGGTCAAAACCTGCATGCGCTGCCCCCCGAGCACGAGAAAGTCGATCTTGTTCTCGAGCGGCACGATAAACCGGTTGAAGATCTCTTCGACACCGCAACGCTGCCGCCCCAGATCGTCGATCAACAGAACGCCACCATTGGCCTTCACCTGCGGCGGTGCATCGTAGCACCCAAACTTCTTGTTGTAGACGACTTCGAGATCTTCGAGGGTCAACTCACCGCCGACCATGATCATCGGCGGCTTCACCGGGATCCACCGCTGATCGAGCGTGTCGGTATCGATCGTCTCGACGACCTGGTGACAACT
>CAZADH010000210.1:0-6923 GCA_964483805.1 uncultured bacterium | reverse complement strand
CAACTCGGATCGAAGATGCGCACCAACTGGTTGCCGACATCGACGGCATACGGCACCAGCGTCGGCGGCATCAGATTGGCCACCTGGCTGCACAGAAACGTTTTTCCGTTGCCGGGGAAACCAAAGACGAAGGCGGGTTTGCGCGCGCACAGCGCCTGCCCCATCTGCATGAGCACGTCTTTGTAACCCGTGTGCCCCTGCAACTTCGCTTCCATGGTCGCCTGGTTGATCTTGGTCTCGGCTTTGTTGACCTTGAGCACCTCGCGGGTGACCCTGGTGTATTCCTCGAAACTCACCGGGGCCGGCCCAAGATAGGTGTCACGGGCGTAGATGTTCTTGGCCTGCTCGATGCCCTTGGGGTAAAGACCATACTGGTAGTCGGCGCCCATGCCCGACCCACCCACCAGGCCCACGAGTTCTTGCTGTTTCAGCTCGTTGAGCATGGTCTGCACGATGTCGGGCTTGACCTTCAAGGTCTTGCCGACCTGCCGCGCCGTGCGCTTGCCGCGCACGTAGAGCTCTTTGAGGATCAGGTTGGACACAACCTCATCGGAGATATTCAACTCGAAGATCGTTCCGGGCTCTTTCGGAATGAAACTCTTGAGATCCATTCTGTTGTTTCCCCTTTTGTCCGCATCGTTTCGGCACCGGTTCATCGTATCAACTATCACCGGTCAGTTCAAGGCCCGGTCGGAGTCACGCGGGCGCACGATTCATCGGGGCGAACGCAGCTCCGGATCGGCCGCGAGGTCTCCCGGTCGCAAAACAGGGGCGGTCGTCCTGACCGCCCCCGCACAATACCGCGAAAAAAGTGGCGACTTAGCTGTACGGCTGGTACAACTCCCCGAGCCCCGACAACACCACGTCGATGACCTCGGACACCGGGATCTGCAACTCCTCGGTGGCGATCTTCATGAACGCCTGCATCTCTTCGTCTTTCAACTTGCGATCGCGCGTCAGGATCGGGAACAGGTGGCGGATCAGCTCGCGCGTGCGATGGGGGAACTTCTCGAGGATGATGCGCGCATTGGCCTTCATGATGTCGTACAGCTTGTCGGGATCGAGCCCGTCGAGATAGGTCGGCGGCCAGTGGATATACCGCGCCAGCATGTTGATCAGGTAGTGGTATTCGAGTTCGACCACCTCGCCATCGGCGGTCATCAGGATCACGCCCGCCGCGGCCATGAACTCGAGTTCGACCTTCTCCTGTTCGTCGAGTGGGGTCTTCTTGATCAGCGACAATACTTCGTCCATACGATGTTCGAACTTGCGATCGTTGCGCGGGGTCCGCCCCTTGGCGAGATCGCGGAAGAGACTGGACTTGTGAAACTCGAGCAACGCCTTGATGCGCACCGGGTTGGCCGGATGCGAGGCGCTGACGTAAGACGGGAAATCTTTCATCTCGGCGTAGGTCTTGTCGGCAATGCGGATCAGGTTGTCGAAGGTCAGGTTGAACTGTGAGTCGTCGAGCCCCGACGACAATTTGAACAGCGCCCGCACCGACTTTTCGATGTCGCCACAGGCCAGAAGACCGATGCGGTCGGCCGAGATCTCGCCGAGCTTGCTCCAGACATCGTAAAGCTTTTGTATGACAGGCGGCAGATGCTCGTATTGCGGATAAATGAACTGCAACACCTTGGTGACATACGAATGGTAATAGATCAGATGGCCGATCTCGTGGCCCATCACGAACGCCAGTTCGTCGATGCTCACCCGCTCGAGCAGGCCGCGGTTGATGATGATGATATGCGCCTTCTCGTCGAGGTCGGCGTGGATCGACGAGCCATTGAACTCGGAGTCGTTGGCGACGTAGAACTCGATCTCTTTTTCGCCAAACCCGAGTTTCGCGGCCGCGGTGCGACAGACATCGTGGATCTTGCCGCCGAACGAATCGTAGATCGGCAGGTAATAACCGCGCATGTAGAACGGCAGGTAGTTGTCGGGCGACTCGCGCTCTTTGTATTCGATCAACTCGTTGATCGTGCGCAGATTGAACGCCTTCTCGAAGAAGTCGAGCAACTTCTCTTCTTCTTTGACGCGAATGCGGGAGTAGATCTCGGTTCGGCCTTCACGCGCCGACTTCTTTTTCTTGGCGTCGCCCGCTTTCGCCGACTCTTTCGACTTATCTTTCGTCTTTGCCTTGGCTTTTGCCTGGGCCAGCGCAAGCACCGGATTCTTCTTCATCTCGTTCCTCGGACCACGACGGTTCCTGTTTGTGGGGCGCCATCGCTGCGACCGATGCCCGACCCACGTGACCGACGGGTCGATCAGTCTACCACATTTTCGCCGCCAATGGGCGAACCGTTTCACGCAAATCGTGCTACAATGCGGCCCATGACGAACCACCGCCACCCGCCAAAGAGGCGCAACGAGCCAACCAGGGCCCACGAAAAGGCGCCCGGACCCAGCGATCCGACCACGCCGTTGCTTGGTTGGCTCTGCGCGCAAGGCTGGGAAGACGCCTTGATCGGCGAGTTGCATGCCGCTGCCCCCGACAGCACCCTGCACGCGGCGGCGCCGGGCCTCGTCGTCGGCACCGATTGCCGCCCGTTGCGCGCGGCCGCACCGATCTTCGCCCGCCAGTGGCTGCCGCACCTGACCACGATTCGCGGCACCTCGATCAAAGAACTCGTGGCCGGCATCGGCACCTGGGTCGACCCGACCCTCGACGCCGAACCGCTGCCGTGGGTCGCGCACTTCGGCACCCCCGACCGCTACACGCTCGACGCCGAGCGTTACGTCGAGATCGGGCCTCGCGCAACGCTCCTGGCCGACGCCTTTCTCGAGCGCATGCAGACATTCCGCAAACGGGCAATGACCCGCCACCAAGACTGGCTCGCCACCCAACGCCGGCGCGATGCAATCGTCATCCAGGGCGTCATGACCGCACGCAACGTCGTATGGCTCAGTGTTGCGCGCCCGACCCGGTTGCCCGACGGTCGCTTCATCCCCTGCGTCGGCCCCGATCCAACCACCCGTATCCCGCACGACGCGACCGCGCCGTGCCGGTCGTATTACAAACTCGAAGAAGCCTTGCTCGAAGCCGGAATGGCGCCGCGCCCCAGCGAGACCTGCGTCGATCTGGGTGCCGCACCGGGCGGCTGGACCTGGTCGGCGTTGCGCCGCGGGGCCCGCGTGATCGCCGTCGATGCCGCCGACCTCGCCCCCGCCATCGCCGACCACCCCAACTGCGATCACCGCCGCGACAACGGCTACGCCTTCATGCCCGCCCGCCGCGTCGACTGGCTGTTCTGCGACATGATCGTGCGCCCGATGGCGACCCTCGGCCTGCTCGAGCGCTGGCTCGCAGCGAGTGCCTGCCGCCGCTTCGTGGTCAATGTGAAGTTCCGCGGCAAAGACCCGTCAACGATCGTCGTCGCGGCACGCGAACTGGCGGTCCGATTTTCACTGGCCCGCTTCGCGATATTCCATCTGGTACACGACCGCAACGAGATCACCCTGTTCGGCAGCGTCGACTGATCGCTTCTCCTCGGCGAACCTACAAGCCGGCGTCGAAGAACAGATACCGGCCGTGCACGCTGATGAACAAGACATCGACGGGAACCGCGGTCAACCCATCGGGACCCGGCACCATCACCTCGACCCGCAATGTCGAGGTCGCTTGCCCCGGCGCGATCCGCTCACTGACCACCCGCGCGGTCAGGAACGCATCGATGCTGCCAGTTCCACCGGCCCACAATGACCATGGGTCCGCACCCGGACTCTCACGCAAGGCCTTCTTCAGCCGGCTCGTATCGTGCAGGAGGCTGATGAAGCCCGACCGGTCGCGGGCTCGCCAGGCCAGACCCAGAGCCGCAAAGGTCTCACGCGGGGAGCGCGCCGGCGGCACCGGATCGTCGGTGCTGCCGACGAACAAGATCGCGGTCGCAGCCAACAACGCCGACAGGCACAGAGCGACCCAACGCCAACGTGGCGCGAGTTGGATCACGGCAGGTACCTTCCCATTGCCGCCCATTATACCGGTTTGCCGCCGACATCGAAAGGAGCGGGAGCCGTCACCCCGAATTCCACCCATCGGCCCCGGTCGCCCCATGCGTGACAACCGGCGCCCGTTCGTGGTAAACCCCAGTCATGTCGCAGCCCACGCCAACACTGGTCTGTCTCTTGGCCGGCCACGGCAGCCGCATGGGTCAACCCAAGCAACACGCCGTCATCGCCGGGCGCACGTTTCTCGCCCATATCATCGCCACGCTCGACGCGCTCGCATTTGCGGGCCAGCGCACGTTCGTCGGCCAGGATGGCGACAACAGATCCGCACAATGTATTGCTAATTGCGGCGGCACCTGGATCACCAACCCACGCCCGGAAGACGGGCCGCTCAGTTCCATCCGCCTGGCCCTGCCCACCGTTCCGGCTGGCAGCGGTATCCTGCTCTGGCCGATCGATGCGCCGCTGGTCCGCCCGGCCACGGTCGCCGCTTTGTTAGCCGCCGCTCAGGCGAGTCCCGACCGCTTCGCCATTCCGTCCGATGGCCGCCGACGCGGCCATCCCGCATTCTTCCCGGGCTGGGCGCTGCCCGAAATCGAACGCGCCCCCCTCGATCAGGGGGCCCGCTGGGTCCTGCAACAACACCCGCATGTCATCGACCATCTCGTCGTCGACGACCCCTGGATCACCGCCAATATCAATACACCGTCTGCACTGGCCGAAGCTGAAGCCCGACGGCAACGCGAAGCCCGTTAGCCACGAGGGCGCACCTTCAGTTCTCCCGCCAGTACAACTCGTTGCGCCGCACGAAACTCAAGAGAAACCCGTCTTTCAAGGCGATCTGTGAGCGATGCTGGCTCACGGCCGCCTCTTTGATCTTCATCGTATCCGACGAGAGGTCATAGGGGATGGGGGTCAACAAGGGTGGCGGCGCCTGCAAGAAAGCGCTGGGGTGATACCCGTATGGCAGCGGGAAGGTCTTGCGCGAACGGTAATGCACCAAGTAATACATTGTATGTGGCACCACGGCATTTTTCTTCAGTGCCTCGCGCACCATCCAGTTGGTGACGCGATGGTCACCATTGCCGTCGAAGGCCGTGGGCAACACAACCACATCCGGTCGCACGGTACCACAAGCCCACGACCGGTACAAGCCGCTAACCGGCATTCATCCTGCCGAAAATCGTGATACAATGACCGGCGCGGGCCACCCCAAGGCGCCGGCCCCAACCCCGAGCCCAATGCGAAGGAGCTCCCCATGGAAGCCCAGGTCAAAGCATTTCAACAGCGGTTCGCCACTGTGCTGGCCGAAGTCAACAAGGTCATCGTCGGCAATCAGGCCGTCGTCACCGACACACTCGTGGCCTTGTTCGCCGGCGGCAACGTGTTGCTCGAGGGTGTTCCCGGGCTGGGCAAAACCATGCTCATCCGCACGCTGTCCGAGGCGTTGAGCCTGCAATTTTCGCGCATCCAGTTCACGCCCGACCTGATGCCGGCCGATATTCTCGGCACCAACATCGTCACCGAAGACGAGAAGGGCCATCGCTCGTTTCAGTTCCAGCGCGGGCCGATCTTCACGCAGATGCTGCTCGCCGACGAGATCAACCGCGCCACGCCCAAGACGCAGTCGGCCCTGCTCGAAGCGATGCAGGAACACACGGTCACCTGCGCCAACCAACGGTTCGTCATGGCCGAGCCGTTCTTCGTCATGGCCACCCAGAACCCGATCGAACAGGAAGGCACCTACCCGCTGCCTGAAGCACAACTCGACCGGTTCCTGTTCAAGTGTGTCGTGCCGTTTCCCACCCTCGAAGACCTCCTCCTCATCGTCGATCGCACCACGGGGACGGTAACCCCCAAGGTCAGCAAAGTGATGGGCGAGGCCGACATTCTCGAGGCCCGTGAACTGGTCCGCGCCGTCCCGTTGGCAACCGAGGTCAAGACCTACGCCGGCCGCCTCGTTCTCGCCACGCACCCCGACCTCGAAACCTCGCCGGCCCAGGTCCGCGAGTTCGTAAAATACGGGTCCTCGCCCCGCGGTCTGCAAGGCCTGATCCTGTCGGCCAAGGTTCGCGCCCTGGTCGCCGGGCGCTTCCAGGTTTCGGCCGAGGATATCAAAGCCTCGGTCAAACCCGTGCTGCGCCACCGCATCGCCCTCAATTTCCAGGGCGAAGCCGAAGGCTTGACCCCTGACAAACTGATCGACCGCATCCTTGCCGAAGTGACCTTCAAGTCGAAGGAACTGCATGCCTGATCCGGTTTCGCCCGGCAGCGCACCGTTGCCGCCACGGCCACGCGCAGGAGCGCCGGATCGACCGCCGGCTGCCCCCGTGCGCACCCCGGACGCAAGCAATACATCGTCAACACATGCCCGCAGCATCACCGCCTCGCCGCTATACGATCCCAAGCTGTTGGCGCGGCTCGAACAACTGCGGTTGTTGACCCGACGGGCCCACGACGGCGCCCGCAAGGGGGAGCGCCGCAGTCTCAAACGCGGCAGCAGCCAGGAGTTCGCCGACTACCGCAACTACGTGATCGGCGACGATCTGCGCTTCGTCGACTGGAACCTCTACGGGCGCCTCGACAAGCTGTTCATCAAGCTGTTTCTCGAAGAAGAAGACCTCACCCTGGCCATCGTCGTCGACACCTCGGCCTCGATGGGCTTCGGTGAACCGCTGACCAAGCTCGATCTGGCCCGCCGCCTCGCCCTGTCGCTCGGATACATCGCGCTGGCCAACCAAGAGAAGGTCGCTCTGATGGGCGGCGGTAACCACGTCGATCATCTCGATGCCGGCGTGCGCGGGCGGTCGGCGTTGTTCCCCTTGATTCGCGGCCTCGAGAGCCTGACGCCGAAGGGGCCCACCGAACTCGACCGGTTGCTCAACCACGCCAACGAGATTCTCAAACGGTCCGGTGTCGTGCTGGTCTGCACCGACCTGCTCGATCCGACGCTGGCCGAGACGGGCCTCTTGTCT
>CAZADH010000209.1:0-11181 GCA_964483805.1 uncultured bacterium | reverse complement strand
CGCACGCGCGTCGGTTTTTTCTGCCAGACCCCGGCGAGATCGGCGGTGGTGGACCCCGCCGCCAGCGCCAGCAGCAAGCCGTATTCGGGCAGGTCACGGTGGGTGCCCGACGCCAGTGACTCGAAGAGGGCCACCGCGGAAGCGACGCGGTCCTGCAGGATCAGGCCACGCAACTGCGTCCGGATTGCGTTCATCGCCTGGCCATCTCCGTCCCGGACCCGCTGCGCCCACGCACACGCCTCGGCGTCCCGCTCCCAGCCCAGGTTGACGCGGGATCGCACGCTCTCGAGGCGGCGCGCTTCGGTCGCCGAAAACCGCGACCGATCCGCCAGCGCCTCGGCAAGAACGGCCTCGGCGGCCGCATACTTCTGCTGCCGATTCAGTCGCCACGCCAATTCCGCCCACGCCACCGCGTCACTCGGATCGACGGCCGCCAATGACCGGAACAGCGCCGCCGCCGCGACATCGTCGTCGCGGTCGATCGCCCGCAAGGCCCGCCAGCGCACGATTTCGCGAAACTCGAGCGGCGCCGACGCCGTGACCGCGCGCAGCGCCAGATCGGCATCGACGACGCGGGCGAGAATCGCCGCCGGCGTCGCCAGGTCGGAGCGCCGCGCTGCGGCAAGCATACGCGCGAAGCGGGCGAGCCCTTCATCGATCGCCTGATCGAGGGCCTCGGGGCACCCGGCGTTCTTGACGGCAACATGAATGCGGTCACGCAGATTCTCTCCCTGGGGGTCGCCGCCGAAACCGGCGAGAAGCTCGGCCAGCGCTGTCGCAGACCCGGTCTGCGCGAACGTGACGGCAGTGCGAACGGCCAGCTCCTTTCGCGCCGCGATGGCCGGGCGATGGCCGCCCTCGATCGCCAAGCGATACCAGCGTAGCGCCTCTTTTGTATTGCTCGCGACGCCCCACCCCGATTCGTAACACTGGGCGAGCGTGTATTGCGCGCCACTTTCGCCCTGTTCGGCGGCCCGGCGATACCAGGTTACGGCCAACACTGGATCGGTGGCAACCCCGTTGCCGCAGTGATACAGCGAGGCGAGATACCATTGCGCATTGCGGTCACCGCGGTCGGCGGCCCGTTGCATCCAGGAGAACCCGGCCGGAGCATCGGTGGCCACGCCGCAGCCCTCGACGAGAATCCACCCCATGTCGTATTGCGCGTCGGTATTCCCATGTTCGGCGCCCTGCCGATACCAACGGACTGCCTCGGCGAGGTCGACGGGCACACCCTTGCCGTTGCGAAAAACGCTGCCCAGGTCGTGCATTGCCTGCCCGTGGCCCTGGGCCGCAGCCTTGCGTAGCAGGTCGATACCAGCCGCCGGTTGCGATGCCACTCCGTCACCTTCGACGAGAATCCGACCCAACTGGTACTGCGCCGAGGCAACACCGCGGTCGGCGTTCACCCGCAACTCGGTAAGCGATGCGACAGCGGAGTCGGATGCCGTCAGGTTCGGCGGTGCGCCGGCAACGAGGGCAAGCGCAGGGCCCAGCACGATCGCGATCAGGATGAGCACCACCCACAACCGGCGCATCACGCAGCGTCCCCCATCGTCACGCAGCGGCGCGGCGCGACGGCAATCCTGGCAAGATTCAGGCTCGCCGGCGCGGTCCGGCTGGCTACGCTGCAATACATCTTATTGCCATTGGTCACACCGGCGCGCGAAACCGGCTCATGCTGACGCGAAATCGGCCAGGTCGGCGAGGTTCGGACCGACGCTGACGTCGCAGACCAGCGGCACGGCCAGTTGCGCGACGTTTTCCATCGTCTTCTTCAGCACCGCGGCCACGGTCGCGACCTCAGCCGGCGGCACGTCGAAGACCAGTTCGTCATGGATCTGCAATACCGGGCGGGTCGCGTATCCACCGGTTTTCAGCACACGGTCGGTCTCGATCATCGCCTTCTTCACCAGGTCGGCGGCACTGCCCTGCAGGGGTGTGTTGCGCACGACGCGTTCACCAAAGGCGCGGGTGTTGCGGTTGCCGGCGGTCAACTCGGGCATCGGCCGCACGCGTCCGAAGAGGGTCTCGACCCGCCCGGTGGCCTCGGCCCGTTCCAGGTTCTGGGCCAGCCACGCCGACACGGTGGGGAAGGTCGCAAAGAAGCCGTCGATGTAGTTCTGCGCTTGCGGTCGCGCGATCCCCAGATCTTGCGCGAGGCCGTGGGCCGAGATGCCGTAAAGAATGCCGAAGTTCACGGTCTTGCCGACCTTGCGTTGCTCGGAAGTGACCGCACCCGGCTCGCCGCCGAAGATCTTGGCCGCGGTTAACGCGTGGATGTCGCGGTTGTGCAGGAACGCATCGACGAGCACCGGATCGCGGGTCACGTGGGCAAGCAGACGCAACTCGATCTGCGAGTAATCGAGTGAGACAAACAGGTTGCCGGGGCGGGGCGGCGTCAGACCCCGGCGCACCTCGCGGCCCCACTGGGTTTTGATCGGGATGTTCTGCAGATTTGGATTGCTGCTCGACAACCGGCCCGTCGAGGTGACGGTCTGGTTGAAGGTGGTGTGGATCAAGCCGGTGTGCGGGTTGCGCAGCTTCACCAGTGCCTCTACATAGGTCGACTTGAGTTTCGCCAGTTCGCGGTACTGGATGAGTTCGCCGGCAATGGGATGATGGTCGCGCAAGCCGATCAGCACTTCGACGTCGGTTGACGCGCCGGTGCGGGTCTTGCGCCCCGCCGGCAGTTGCAGCTTGTTGAACAGGATCTCCTGTAACTGCTTGGGACTGTTCACATTGAACGGCACCCCGGCCAACTCATGGATGCGGGCTTCGAGCCGCACCAGTTCGGTGCCGAGACGCGCACCCAGCGCGGCCAGGTGCGTGGTGTCGAGACCGATGCCCTGGGCTTCCATTTGCAGCAGCAACCGGATCAGGGGCTGTTCCAGATTGCGATAGAGGACGATCAAGCCGGTCCGCATCACTTCGTCGTGCAGCAGCGGCAACAACCGATGTGGCAATACAACGTCTTGCACCGCGTAGGTCGCCGCCTCCTCGGGCGGCACTTCGACGATGGTCTTGCGCCCCTTCTTTTTGACGAGGTCGGCGTAATCGCACAACTCGACCCCGAGCAACGCGCGGCCGAGATCTTTCAACCCATTGTCGCGCAGCGGATTGCCGACGTAGGCCAACAGGTGGGTGTCGGTCAGTTCGCCCGCCGTGACCACCCCCTGGCGGCCGAGAAACTGCAAGTCGAACTTGAGGTTGTGCCCGACCAGGGGCCGCGTCGCCATGGCCGACCGCAGGATGGGCCAGACCGCGGCGGCCTCGAGGTTGGGCGAGAAGTCGAGGCCGGCATGGGCCAGCGGCACATAGATGCCGCCGCGCTCATCGAAGGCGAGGGCGACGCCCACGATCTGGTCGGCGAACGGGTCGAGCCCCGACGTTTCGAGATCGACGGCCAGCAGCTCGTTTTCAGGGCGTGCAAGGAAATCGTGCAACTCGGTGACCGACGAAATGCACCTTACATTGTAGGTCAACCGACCGACCGCTGCGCCGTCACTCGCGCTGACGCCGGCAGCGGCGGACCCCTCCCCTTCGCTCGCAGGAGATGCCACTGCAGCGTTGGCGTCTGGAGATGCCGGCAGCGGGGCCGACGATGCTGTCGCAGCACTCTCCGCCCATGCGCTCGCCGGATGCCGCTGGGCCGCCAGAGCGGGAGATTGGCGTTCATCAGGCAGATCGAAGAGGTTGCCGGTGCGGTGCGGCTGCGAAAAATCGACAGGCGGCGCGGCAATCTCCGGAGCGTTCGCGGGTGCGGCGACGCCGGTAGCAACCGGCTGTGCGGGCGCAGGCGCAGCCGGCGGCAGGGTCATCCTGACCGCGGGTTGTGCGGGCGACACCGGTGCGACCGGCGGGGCTGCAAACCGTGCAATACTTTGCACTACACCAGGCTGCGCCGTCGGCGCCGGGGGGCCGCCCCACTGCGCGTCCAGCTCGCGCACGAGGCTGCCAAACTCCCACGCGAGCAGCATCGGCCGCACCCGGTCCCGCGCGGGCTCGAGGCCCCGCCAGCGACATCCCTGGGCCACGTCGATGCCGGGCACGTCGCAACGGATGGTCGCCAGATCGCGCGACAGCATCGCGTCGGCCTTGCCGGTCGCCAACTGCTCGTTCATGCGCGGGTTGGCCACCTCGACGAGTCGCTCGTAAAGCGTTTCGAGGTTACGGTATTTCTGCACCAGCGGCGTCGCCTTCTTTTCGCCGATGCCGCGAATGCCGGGAATGTTGTCGGACGTATCGCCCATCAGGCCTTTCAGATCGGGCAGGTTGCCCGGCGGGAAGCCGTACTCGGACGCGAAGGCGGCCACATCGAACTTGCGCGTCTCGGAGATGCCTTTTACACACAGTTCGACCGTGACGTTCTCGGCGAGCAACTGCAACAGATCGCGGTCGCCGGTGAGAATGTGCACGGGCATGCGCTGCCGCGCCTCGGCCGCCGCCGTGCCGATCACATCGTCGGCCTCGTAGTCGTCGTGCTTGAGCAGCGGCAACCCCATGGCCAGAACCAGTTCGTGCGCGAGCGGCAACTGCGTGAGCAGGTCGGCCGGCGTCGGCCGGCGCTGCGCCTTGTAGTCGGGGTACATCTTCTTGCGAAAGGTGTCGCGCGAGACATCGAAGGCGACGGCGGCGTGCGACGGGTCGAGATCGCGCAGCAGCTTCAGCAGCATGCGCGCGAAACCGAACAGGGCGCCGGTGTGCTGGCCGGTCCGGGTGCGCAACCCCTGCCGCTCGAACGCGTAGTACGCGCGAAAAACGAGATTGTTGCCGTCGATCAGCAGGAGCAGGTCAGACATGTTACATCCCCCAGACGGTGATGACGCGCGCGTCATACTTTTTATTGACGCGCGAGATCTTCTTGCTCCAGGGCTTCGCGGTGGTGCGATCGACGACGATCAGGTGCGCCTCAGAGGCATCGCAGCGATCGGCATAGGCAGCGGTCTGGGCCAATCCCTCGGCCACCGTGACGGCGCGGGACTTGCGCAAGAGCTTCATCTCGATCACCCCGCGCTGAACGGTGCCATCGGGGCACTTCCAGAGCACGAAGAGATCGGTGCGGCGCATGCCGAGCCCGTATTCGCGCTCGATGCGGCCACCGCCATTGATCACTCGCTGCAAAAACGCCTGTAACAAGAGTTGTGGGCCGGCCTCGCGATAGTCGAAGCGGCCGATCCATGCTTCGGAATTCTCGCGAAAGAACTGCTGGAAAGCCGCCAGCAGCTTGGGCAGGTCGAGGCTGCCGTCGGGCAGGATGTACCAGTTTTCCTGAACCATCATCTCTTGCGTTGACCAGGTCAAATCGCGGGGGATGACCTCGCGATAGATTGGATTCGCGATGCGGATGGGCCGGTTCATCGCGATCAACCCAAGGTCGCGCACGTACTGGATGTCGTCCGGCGGTAGCGCGTCGGCATCTTCTTCGCCGGCCAGCAGCGCCTGGATCACGCGCTTTACGCGCTCCTCTTGCAGCTTGTCGGTCAACTGGTCGAGATGCGTCGCGCGCGACAGGATCAGTCGCTCCTTGGCGTCGTGCACGGTGTCGGCCGTGATGGGCCGCTTTCGGTCGCGCGATTCGCGGATCTCGAAACAGGCTTCGTAGGCGAGCGCGTTGACCAGCCAGGGCTGGCCGTTGGTGAGGGTCCAGATCGCCTCGATGGCCTCCGGTTCAAACACCTGCCCGGTTTCGCTTGTGTGTTGCGCCAGGAGTGCCTCAACGTCGGGTCTGACAAAGTCGCCAAGCCGCAGCGACACAGCCTTGATGTTGAACGCGCTGCCGCCGGTGATCACTTCTTTCGACGAAGTCGCATGAATGCGATAATCTTTGATGTCGCGCACGCCGCACAGCACGATGCTCTGCGGAAAACTCTGCGGGCGCTTGTCGTAGCCGCCGCGAATCTGGCGCAGCACCGAGATCAGCGTGTCGCCGATCAGGGCATCGATCTCGTCGATGAAGAGCACGACCGGTTTCTTCTCGTGCAGGGTCCAGGCCGACAGCAACTCGGTCAAGGCGCCGTGCGGCCCGACCTGATCGAGAATGCCGGTGAACTGCTCGTAGAGATAGCCGTCACCGAGGTCGGTTCGGGCCCGACTGGCGAGGGTTCCACAGATGGCCCGCAGCGCGGCGGCCACGTCTTCACGTGCCGACTGGCCACACTCGACATTGACGTAGAGCGCCCGATACCGGCCTTCGGCGTTGAGGTGGTCGCGCAATGCCAGCAACGACGAGGTTTTGCCGGTCTGGCGCGGGGCGTGCAGAATGAAATACTTCTGCTGATCGATAAGATCGAGAATCTCCGCGAGGTTCCACCGCTCCAGTGGCGGCACGCAATAGTGAATGTCTTGTTTGATCGGCCCCGCCGTGTTGAAGAAGCGCATCGATTCACTCCCTGCCTGCGATGAACTCACTATAGCACACCCGCGTCGAGAAGCGCGCCGGCAACGAGACGACACACCCCCCGCCGCCGGACCCTCCGTCGGCGGGGGTTCGATTTGCATGTGTTTTTCGATTCCCGACCTGCGCACGCAACCCGGGATCACCAGCAAACACGCCAATCATCCCTCCGCTGCTACTCGTGAGACTTCACTGTTTGGCGCATATCGGCGAGCGTGCTAAGATATCGGTAAACACGGATTCGAGGTGGACTGATGAAAGCACCGGTAACGAAAGACGGGGTTCTGATTCCGCGACGGATGCTCGGCAAGGCGAAGGTCGTCGAGATTCGCCGCGAGCGTTCGCGCATTGTTGTGCAACCAATCGATGAGTCCGATCCTCTGCGGAAGTTGGCCGAGAATCCGATTTCGCTCGGGATCGACGGCGCGTCGGACAGTGTCGACCATTTGTTGTATTGCAGGCAATGAAAACAGTTTTCTCGATACGCAGACTTGCTCGATTCCGGTCGACCCCAGGTTCCCGCTACCAGTGAAGTGCCGTCCGTGATCGATTATCGCAACATCCTCACGTACGACCCGGGGAAATGCAATGGCAAGCCGTGCGTGCGCGGCATGCGCAATACGGCGTATGACTTTCTCAGTTAGCTTGCGCCAAGCATGACATTCGCGCAGGTTCTCGCTGATTCCCCTGTCTTACGCGCGACGACATCTTGACGGTGCTGGCCTATGCAGCGGCCGAGAAGCGCACGATGCCGTTGACCACGTGAAGGTGGTTCTCGACCAGAACCTAGGCGATACGGCAACCGTTCACCCGACTGAATTCTCAGTGTCTGTCCTTCCATGCGTCGGGATGGCGATTGAGGTTCATTATGGACAGGATCAATACCTCGTCGTCGGAAACGGCATAGACCACGCCGAACGGGAAACGATTCACCACGTAGCGCCGGACATCGCCTTGGAGCAGAGGCCAGGCCCGTGGATACACGAGAATATTTCGTATTGCTGCTCGAACCTCGAGTGAAAACTCTTCCCCGAGTCCGTGGCGGCGCTCTTCGTAAAACGAGATAGCCGCCTCAAACTCAATCTCGGCGCGGGGATGAAAGCGGAACTTCATCGTGCGAAACGCTTGTTGACCCGCGCAAAGACCTCTTCTCCCGGTACCGGCACGACTTTGCCGGACCGGATTTCCTCGAGTCGCAAGAGTGCCTCTCGCGCCCACGCGTTGTCGATCTCTGGATTCGGGACGTTGAGTGAACGCAAGAGTGCATCGACAACGAGGATGCGCTCCTCGACCGGCAACTCGGTCACCTCCCGAATGATCTCATTGAGGCCCTGCATAAAACCCTCCTGCGAACCAGTCATTCAGCCTGAGGTATTGTAGCAGATTACGCGTCGTTGGTTCCGCGACTCGCCCCGCCGCCCGATCAGGCCACCTCGGTGCGCACCGGCAGCGGTTGAACCAGCAACGCGGCCGGAATACCGGCGCCGACAAGCCGACGAATCATGGCCAGACTGAGCGGTCGCTTGCCGCGCAGAACCTCGGACACACGGGCCCGACCACCGAGGAACGGTTCGAGATCACGTCGCGTGAATTTGTTCTGTGCCATCCAGAACTCGATGATCTGGATCGGCCCGATGTCGTCGGTGTCGATCATGAACGCCGACTCCTCGTAGGCCTCGACCAGCAACGACAGCACCTCGAGGCGATCGTGATCGTCGGTGCCGGGCTTCGCATCGATCAGGCGATCGATCTCGGCGACGGCGGTCTCGTATTCCTTTTTTGACTTGATCGGACGGATTGCTTTCATAACAGCCTCGACGCAAATGTTTGCCGCATCGATATCGTCATACGCGGCGTGCGTACCGACGAAGCGCACGTAGACGCGTTGTGCTTCGTACGCCATCTTCACAACCAGGCGAAACTGATTGCCGCCGATGTTGAACACGACGCGATTGTTGGCAAGAATGCTGGCCGACGAAAACACGGCCTTGATGTCGCCGGGCGTCTCCCAGCGAACACGGCGCACGAATGCATACCACCGCCGCAAATCGCTTTCGGCCCTTGGATGCCGCAGCCAGAAGTCTCGCAGGCGTTTTTGCGAAATCACATGCATGGGACATGATGGTAGCATGTTCCCGTTTCGGGATCTACCCCCTGTTTGGCAGTGAGCACACAGGTCGACCTCAACGACGTCGCCACCAGCCAATCGAGACAGCCGCCTCGATCCCCCCACGAAACCTGCACTGTCAAGAACTTGCGCGCATATCGAGAAATCTTTCTTGACTAAACGCCGGCGATCGACGATAATCATATCGAGAAATAATTACCGATAAAACATTCTCGATACATCGCCGGAGGTTCGTTTCATGTCGCCGAGCATCGCCATCGCCCCCGAGCCCACCCTCCGCCGGCTGCCTCAATACCATCACTTTCTCGAATCATTGCTCGAGCAGGGCCGCACCGAGGTGTCGTGCACGCACATTGGCGCGGGTTTGAGTCTCGATCCGACCCAGGTGCGCAAAGACCTGGCGGTCACGGGCATCCGCGGGCGACCCAAGACCGGATACACGGTGACCGAACTGATCGCCGCCATCGAGGAGTTTCTCGGCTGGAACAACCTGACCGACGCCTTTCTCGCCGGGGCCGGCCACCTCGGCGCAGCGTTGGTCGGTTACGACGGGTTCAGGCGGTACGGACTGAACATCGTCGCCGTGTTCGACAACGACCTGCGCAAGGTTGGCACGCGGGTCGGCGGCAAAGAGGTGCTGCCGTTGGCAAAACTCACCAATCTTGCCAACCGGATGAAGGTCCACCTCGGCGTGCTGACCGTGCCGGCACCCTCGGCGCAACTGGTCGCCGACAAGATGATCGAAGGAGGCATTCACGGCATCTGGAATTTCGCACCCGTCACGCTCACCGTTCCGTCTGGCATCGTTGTCCAGAACGAGAATCTGGCGTCGGGCCTGGCCGTATTGGCAAAGAAGCTGGCCGCCCGCCACGAATCACCGCATCGATCGTAACACCCGCCAAGGAGACTGCCGCATGTCACAGCACACTGCATCCACCCCCACCGGCACCCTCACCCGCAAGTTCGAAAAGGTCTGCGAGATCCTCGACCGCCACCACCGCGACGCGGCCAAGTTGATCCCGATTCTGCAGGCCGTCCAGGACGAATACCGCTATCTGCCCGAAGAGGTGATGACCTACGTCGCGACGTCGCTGCGCCTGCCGCCCGCGAAGGTCTACGGCGTCGCCACCTTCTACGCCCACTTTGCCCTCGAGCCGAAAGGTAAATACGTTGTGCGTCTGTGCGACGGCACCGCCTGCCACGTCAAGCGCTCGATCCCGATTCTCGAGGCGTTGCGCCAGCGCCTCGGGCTCGATGAGGCCCGCAAGACGACACCCGACATGCTGTTCACCGTCGAGACCGTGTCGTGCCTGGGTGCGTGCGGCCTGGCTCCGGTCGTGGTCATCAACGATGAGGTCCACGGCCAGATGACTCCCGAACTGACCCTGAGCCTGGTCGAAGCCCTCATCGAGAAGGAGAACAGCCGATGAACGCCGAACCTGTTGTTGCCAACCTCTCTCGCGTCGCAGAAACATATCGTATTGCTACCGCGGGGTTCTCCCGTCGCATCATCATCTGTGCCGGCACCGGGTGCGTTGCCAACGGCGCGCTCAAAGTGCGCGACGCGTTCGTGCGCGAAATCGCCCAGGCCGGACTGCCGGTCGCCGTCGAACTGAAGGCCGAGCGCCACGACGGGGTGCATGTATCGCAGAGCGGCTGCCAGGGCTTCTGCCAGATGGGGCCGTTGATCACCATCCTGCCCGACAACATTCTCTACACGCGCGTGAAAGAGGGCGATGTGGCCGAGATCGTCGCCGCCACGCTCAAACACAACCAGCCGGTCGACCGGCTGCTCTATGCCGAACCGGCGACCGGCGAGAAATGCCGGGGCGAACTCGACATTCACTTCTATAAAGCCCAGACCCGCACGGTGCTCAAGGAGTGCGGCCACCTCGATCCCGAGGAGATCCGCGAGTACATTGCACACGAGGGCTACGAGGCCGCGCGGCGATGCTGCACCGATCTCTCGCCGAAGGCGATCTGCGACGAGATCCTGGCGGCCGGCCTGCGGGGGCGCGGCGGCGGCGGCTTTCCGACCGGCAAGAAATGGGAACTCACGCGCGTCCAACCCGGACCCAAGAAATACATTATATGTAACGGCGACGAGGGCGATCCCGGGGCGTTCATGGACCGCTCGGTGATGGAGGGCAACCCGCACAGCGTGATCGAGGGCATGATGATCGCCGCGCGGGCGATCGGCGCCGACGAAGGCGTCATCTACGTGCGGGCCGAGTATCCGCTGGCGGTCAAGCGCGTGCGCAAGGCCGTGGCCGACGCCGAGGCGATGGGCCTGCTGGGCCGACACCTCTTCGGCACCGCCAACGACTTCACCATCACGGTCATGGAGGGCGCCGGCGCGTTCGTGTGCGGCGAAGAGACGGCGCTGATCGCGTCGATCGAGGGCAAGCGCGGGATGCCGGCCCCGAAACCGCCGTTCCCGGCGCAGAAGGGTCTGTGGGACAAACCCACGGTGATCAACAATGTCGAAACCCTGGCGACGGTGCCGCTGATCATGCGGCGCGGCGCTGCCTGGTTCCGCAGCATGGGCACCCACAACTCGCCCGGCACCAAGACCTTCGCCCTCACCGGCCATGTTGCCAACACCGGCCTGATCGAGGTGCCGTTCGGCACGACGCTGCGCGAGATCGTGGTCAAC
>CAZADH010000208.1:0-11236 GCA_964483805.1 uncultured bacterium | reverse complement strand
GGCGACATCCTCGGCGAACCGGTCAACGTGGCTTCACGGGTCGAAGGGATCACCGAGGCCAACGAGATCTGGTTCACCGAGTCCACCTACCTGGCGATGAACAAGCAGGAAGTGCCGACGAGCCTGGTCGGCGAGTTCCGCCTCAAGGGCGTTCCCGAGGCACTCAAGGTCTACCGGGTCGTGCAGGACACCGGCTCCGAGTTGTTTCGCCAGGTGGTGGCGCAGCAGCAGCAGCGATTGCAGGCGGCGATCAGCGCAGTTGCGACGCCGCCCGGCGCAACACCGGCGGCCGCCGGTGCCACCGCGGCTCTCCCTGCCGGACCGACCCTCTTCGCACCGGCCCCACGCACCCCGCTTTCGCCAGTCTTCATCGGCGTCGTGGCCATTGCCCTGATCATCGGCCTCGTGGTGGTTCTGCTGCCGCCCAATCTGGAACCCCATCGGGAAGCGACCCGCGCGCACCTGGCCGCCGGCCGCCCGGCCGAAGCGTTCGCGTCACTCGACGCCGCCCTGAAGCTCGCAGCCGATGATCCCGAGACTCGCGTCCTCGTGCGCGAAGCCGTGCGGGCCACCGTGCGCAGGCAGTGCGACAAAAAGGAGTTTGGTCAGGCCCGTATGGGTCTCGATGTATTGCAGAAGAAATACGCATTCCTCGGTGACGACGAACCGCTGCTGACCGAACTGCTGTTGGCCGAGGCCCGGCATTTGTGTGGCGAGGGCCAGCGGGACCGGGCCAAAGAGATGGTTCAGGCCCGGTTGCGGCGGCGGCCCAACGATGCAGCCTTCATCGAGGCGGCGGCGAGGTTTTACCACCAGACCGGCATCGACTGGACGAGCAGCGTCTCGCTGATGTTCGCCGCTGCGCGCGCCGCCCCGGGGCATCTCGCCACCGATCCGATGTTCCTGGCCGAGGTCGACTGGTTCCTGCATCACGTGGGTCCCCACGACGGTTACGACAGCGAGCGCGCCTTTCTCGTCGCCAATTTCTTTGACACGCTGCGCGCCAGCCTCGAACAAGGTTTGTATGTCAGCGGCGACGATGCCCGGGCTTTTCGCTGGAACGCGCGCGCCATGCTGATGGCCCGTCAGGTGCCGGTCGATCAGGTGAAGTTCCACCTCGTCGAACTGCTGAACCCCGAGTTCACCCTCAATTCGGCACCGGTGCGCGAGACCCTGGCGTTCTTCATGACCGAGAATGCCGCGGGTTCAGCGACGCAGCGCACCTGGTTGCCCGCGCGGCTCGACGCCTTTCCGCTGCTCGACCGCGATCTGCTCGAGCCCACCGATCCGGCAATGGTGCTGGCCGGCGGGCTGTTCGCCCAACCGTTGCGCGACCATCTGGTTCGCGCGCTCACCGCGGTCGACCACGACTTCCGGCGGGTCAACGCTTTCCGCCTGCTCGCGCCCGCGGGTCTGGCCACGGCAACGGTCGCCCGCTACCACGCAGCCAATGTCGCCGCCTGGACCGATCACCGCACCAACAACGACATGCAATCTCGCGTATTGCAATCGTTGACCTGGTTGCGCGACCACGGTTGGCCGGATGACGTGGGTGCCGAACCCCCGACGCGCGCCGATGTCGTGCAGAACCTGCGCAAGACCGTGACCCTGCTCGAGCGCAACCTCGGCATCGCGCGCGACGCCAGGTTCATCGAGGGCATCAAGCAAGCCGAGGAGTGGCTGGCCGTGACGCAGGCCGCCATCGCCCGCTGCGGCACCTGACGGAAGGCCGCCTCAGCCGTCTCGTCGCCGCTGCCCTGAGCGGCCCGGAGCACCGGTCTCGGTATTGCGACGCACCAGGGTTTGGCGCAACGACGCCACGTCGATCTGTTTCGGTGAGTGTCACCTTGTCAGCGGGGCCGTGGCCACCACGTGCACCAGGCGCTGTTCGATCGCCGCGGCGGCCATCGGTCTCAAGAGAGGCGCCAACGACGCGGCAATCGGAATGTAGACCGGGGCGGCAACGACGGCACTGCTCATGCGACCAGCATAGGGTGCGAGCGCGGGTCAGTCCATGGTAACCTGAAAAAGGGGCGGACAGCAGAGACGAGGAGGCATCGTGGTCAAGTATCAGTTCTATCTCGACGCCGGGCAAATCCTCTCGTTCGACATCGACATCGACCGCAACAACGTGCCGCGCGAACCCAAAGACGTCCGCGAGGCCTGGGTCCGTCTCGACAACTGTCGCTGCGAAAACTGCACCCTGTCGCCCGAGAAGTATCTGTGGTGCCCTGCTGCAGTTGACATCGAACATATCATCGCCCGGTTTTGCGACATCATCTCGTGCCACCAGATGGTCGTTCATGTCACCACTGCCCAGCGAACCTTCGTGCAACGGTGCGATGCCCAGACCGCAATCAACTCGCTGCTCGGCGTGGTGCTGGCCTCGAGTGCCTGCCCGATTCTCTCGCAACTGCACGCACTGGCCCACTTCCACCTGCCCTTTGCCACCGTCGACGAGACAATCTACCGCACGGTCGGCAACTACCTGTTGAAGCAATACTTTGTCAATCAGCTCGGTCAGAAACCCGATCTCGAACTCAAAGGGTTGAGCGAACTGTATGCCAACCTCGAGATCGTCAACACCAGTCTGGCCCGCCGCATCGACACCGTCTCGAAACGCGACGCCAACATCAATGCGATCGTCCAGTTCTTCGCGATGTCGTCGCTGGTGCGCTCTTCGATCGAGGAGCGGCTGATTCCTCTGGCCGCCTACTTCTGAGCGGCGACGGCCCCGGTATTCGCGCCAAAAACGAGGAAGAAAATGCCGATTTCAGCACCCATGACTGCATTTGAAGACCGATTACTGAATCTCGATCGCACCGGATCCGAGGCGCTTGTTCGTGAGGTCCTCGCGACCGCCGACGCCAACGCGGTGATCGAAGAGCTGATCGCCCCGGTACTCGAGCGTATCGGCCAGGGATGGGAAGACGGGCGTATCGCTCTCTCGCAGGTGTATATGAGCAGCCGCATCTGCGAGTCTCTGCTCGATCTTGCCATGGCCGATCAGACCGGCAAGAGTGTGGCCACCCGACAAACCCCTCGCGACAACGCGATTGCCATCGCGGTCCTCGAAGACCATCATCTGCTGGGCAAGCGCATCGTGGCATCGACCCTGAGGGCTTCCGGCTGGCCCGTGGTCGATTGGGGTACACAAACCGTCGAACAGATGGTTGAGCGTGTCGGGGCAACCAATCCCATGGTCTTGTTGATTTCGACGCTCATGCTCCCGTCCGCCTTGCGGGTACGCGAGGTGGTCGATCAACTTCGGCGGGCGAACAACCCGGTTCGCATCGTGGTCGGCGGCGCACCGTTCCGGTTCGATGATCGATTGTGGCAAGAAGTCGGGGCCGACGCCTGCGGCCGCAACGCTGCCGATGCCCTGAACATCGTCGAAACCATGATGCGAGGTGCGATATGAGCAGCCAACGCATGACTTCCATGGAACGGGTCCTCACGGCGCTCAGCCACCGCGAGCCCGATCGTGTTCCGTTCTTCCTGTTTCCTGTCTTGCATGGGGCCCGTGAACTCGGACTGTCGATCCGCGATTACTTCAGTCGCGCACAGAACGTGGCGGAAGGGCAACTGCGCCAGCGCGCCCGCTACGGCCACGACTGCCTTTACGCATTCTTTCATGCCCCCTTGGAACTGGAGGCATTCGGCGGCGAGGTGCTGTTTCGCGACGATGGTCCCCCCAATGCGGGCGAACCAATCATCAGGGAGTTTTCCGATATCGGGCGCCTCGAGAGTCCGCGCATCGAAGCGTGCCCGGGTCTGCAGCGGGTCCTCGAGGCAATTCGCATCATGGCGGAGAGCTCACGCGGCGAGGCTCCGATCATCGGCGTCGTCATGTCACCATTCTCTTTGCCGGTCATGCAAATGGGCTTCGATCGGTATCTCGACTTGATGCACGAGCGGCGTGACCTCTTCGATCGTCTCATGGCGATCAACGAGGAGTTCTGCGCCGCGTGGGCCAGTGCGCAATGTGCCGCCGGTGCGAACGCCATCTGTTACTTCGACCCGGTTTCATCGCCAACGATCGTACCGCACGCGCTCTTCACCGAAACGGGCCGCCGGACGGCGCAACGGATACGAACCCGCCTGGCCGCACCCATCGCCCTCCATCTCGCATCAGGGCGGGCACTGGCCTTGATCGACGACCTGGTCGCTCTTGGCATCGCAGCCGTCGGCGTCAGCTGCAGCGACGAACTGACGCAGTTGAAACAGGCCGCCCGTGGCCGCATTGGTTTGCTGGGCAACCTCAACGGCATCGAGATGCGCCGCTGGACCCCCAGCGAAACCGAGCAACAGGTGCGCAACGCCATACGCATCGCCGGACCCGGCGGTGGTTTCATTTTGGCCGACAACCACGGGGAAATCCCCTGGCAGGTCGGCGAAGACACGCTCATGGCCATCAGCGAAGCCGTGCACCGTTGGGGCGGTTATCCGCTCGTCGAGGGCACCTCGACCTGACCATGACCATCGATGTCCGCATCTGGGTTTGCGAGGGGTTTGCCGCCGCAGCCCGTGCCGCAGTAAGCGGTGACGCGGAGTTTGCCGGGGTCGAAATTTGTGCCTTCCCGCGCCGATGCGGGCGGCCTCCATTGGCGATGGCTGAACTGACCGGCGCGGACCCGGGAACGAAGTCCAATCCGTTGCCAACGGGATTGATCGGCAGCGCCTGCGTCGCGCAGCTTGCCCAGGAACACCAGCAAACAGACCAAATTCTCGTCGAGCATCTCGGCAACTGTTTTTCTTTGTTCGCCGATCCCGATTTGATCGATCGCTTGGTTGCCGGCGGCGCTTACCTGGTCACCGGCGACTGGTTGGCGAACCATGAGCGGCACCTGGCCAGGCAGGGGTTCGATCGCAGCAGTGCCCGAGCGATGTTCGCCGAAGCCATCTCCCGCGTCGTCTGGCTCGACACCGGGTGTGACCCGGCGGGCCACGAGCACCTCGCACAGTTCGCGGCCTTCGTCGATCGGCCGGCTGAGCGACATCCGGTCGGGCGGCATTGGTGCCGTCTCCAGTTGCGATCGCTGGTTCGCCGGTTGCGTCATGCCCGGGACTTGCACGCCCAGCGGGCGGCCACCGACGAGGCGCGGCGCCGCCAGGCCGAGGCCCAGATGCTTCTCGATCTGCTGGCCGACGTTTCGTCGATCGGTCATGGCCCGAGCGGAGCTTCCGCACAGGCAACGGAACCGACCCTTGTCCCGCGCCTGCTCGAGGTCTTCGTCAGCCTCTTCGCGCCAGCGGGCGTTTACCTCGTGTGGCGGGAAGGCGCGGCGGGTTCTGCCCAGGACAGGCTGCATGCCCACGGCACCCCACCCCCGACAGCACTCGAATTCGCGCGGGCACTGCTCAATGAAAGCAACACCCACCGGTTGTTTCCTGAAGACAACGGCTTCATCGTGCGAATCCGCCGCGGCGATCTCGACATCGGAGCCCTCGGCATCCACCAGATCGCTTTTCCGCAATACCTGCGCGACTACCTCAGTCTCACGTTGGCTGCGGCACCGGTTCTCGCCTTGGCGCTCGACAATGCACGTATTTACAACGAGTTGCTCCAGAAAAACCAGGACATCGTCACGGCCAATCGACAATTGGTGGCGGCCAGTGCGGCCAAGAGTGATTTTTTCGCGACCATGAGCCACGAGTTTCGCACCCCGCTCAACGGGATTCTCGGCGCCACCGAGTTGTTGCTGGCGAGCCGAGGAGCAACGACGCGCACCGACCTGGTCGAGATCATCCGCACCAGCAGCCAATTGCTCAACAACGTCATCGAAGACATCCTCGATTTCTCGCGACTCGAGAGCAAACGCTGCACCCTCGACGAGGCCCCTTTCGACCTGCATCTGCTGTGCGACGAAGTCTCGGAAGTGGTCGCGGTACGGGCCCACCGCAAGCAAGTGCACGTTGTATTGCAGGTTTCATCCACGGTGCCCCGTCGGGTTGTCGGTGATGCCCAGCGTCTGCACCGCATTCTCCTCAACCTGGCCGGCAATGCGGTCAAGTTCACGGCCAAAGGCTGTGTCATCGTGCGCCTGCAGGCGACCCCCAGCGACAATGGCCGTTGCACGCTTGCCGTCGAAATCAGCGACACCGGCATCGGCATTGCTCCCGAGCATATCGGACGCCTGTTCTCACCATTCACCCAGGTCGACAGTTCGATCACCCGCCGTTTTGGCGGCACCGGGCTCGGCCTGGCCATCAGTCGCGAACTCGTCGAACTGATGGGTGGCCAGATCGGCGTGACCAGCGAGCCCGGCCAGGGTTCATGTTTCCGGTTCACCATCGACCTGCGCCCTGAGCCAGCGCCAACGCCGGATGTCTCCCCCGAACAACCGGTGCCCCAGGTTCTCCTCGTCGACCCGCATGGCCCCTCACGAGACGCCTACGCCGCCGCTTTCGCGGAGCGGGGCTGCCGGGTTTCTGTATTTACTTCGTATGTCGATCTCGCCAGACATCTGGGTGGACGATCGGAGAGCCCCGAAGCCGACGTGGTCGTGGTCGGCCTCGACTTCGTCGATGGCGGTGAAGCGCTCGTCTACGAGGCGGTGCGCTGGTGCTCGCATTTCGGCAGGCCGCGGCTCGTATTGGCCGTTCCCTTGTCGCGCCGGGTCGACACTCCGGCCGACTTTGCTCCGGGCCAGGTGGTCATCGTCGGCAAACCCTTGCGCACGACCAATATCGAGATGCTCCTCGGGCGCACCCGGACAAAAACCCCGGCCGCGCCAGCGCCGCCCCTGCCAACGCTCTGACCGACCCGGCAGCGGTTGCCGCCGCCCGTTCCCCATGCTACCGTCAACAGCAACGCGACGCCTGTCCCCGGGTCGCCATACCCGTTTCGAGGAGACGACCACCATGCATCGTTCCGCCGTCTTGTTTGTTCTCGCCGTGTTGGTTTCGACACCGCTGTTTGCCCAGCCGGCCAACGTCATGGCCCCCGACAAACCCCTGAACATTGCGCATCGCGGCGCGCGCAGCATTGCGCCGGAAAACACCATGGCAGCGTTCCGCATCGCCGTCGATCGTTGCGGCGCCGAGATGATCGAGCTCGATGTACACCTGAGCAGCGATGGTCTGCCGATCGTCGTGCACGATGACACCCTCGAGCGCACCACCGACGTCGCCACGAAGTTCCCCGACCGCAAACCGTACGTCGGCATGTTCACCGGCGCCGAACTGCTCAGCCTCGACGCCGGGTCGTGGTTCGTCGCGAAAGACCCGTTCGGCCAGATCAAAGCCGGCAACGTGCCGGCCGGCGACATCGCTGAGTTCACGTCGGGCCGCGTCCGCCTGCCCACCCTCAAACAGGCGTTGGTGTTCTGCCGTGAACGACGCCTGCCGATCAACGTCGAGATCAAGGCGTTTCCGGCCTACTACGCCGGTCTCGCCGACAAGGTCGTTGAGTGCGCCCGGGCCGAGAAGATGACCGACCTCGTCGTCCTGTCGTGCTTCGACCACGAGGTGCTCTGGCGTCTCAAGCAGATCGCCCCCGAGATGAAGCGCGCCGCCCTGGTCGAGGACCCGGTCTTCCCATTGGACGCCTACGTGCGCGACACCCTCGGGGCCATGGCGTTCAACCCGAGCATGGACGTGCTCGGCTTCTCGTCGATGGCGTATCTCGAGCGCGGCCAACTGCGCCGCGACCTCGTCGAGGCCGCGCACGCCGCCGGGTTGAAGGTCTTCGTCTGGACCGTGAACGACGAAAAGGCGATGCGCGCGCTGGCCGCGATCGGCGTCGATGGGCTGTTCACCGACTTCCCGCAGCGGTTGCGCGACCTGCGCCGCCCGACAAAGCGGTAACGCTACTTATACTTACACGGTAAATACACCTTCACCGGCGCCCCGGCAGCACGGTCGGTCGGGGCGCCGGTGCCGTTCCCGGCACCGTGGTCAGATCCCGCCGGCGCCACCGAGGTCCGCTTCGGACGCCACCGCTGATTGGGTCGCGGCGAAATGCTCCTCCCCGACAGGAAAGCCGCCACTGGCCGATCCGGTGGTGATTGGCACCGCCCACGCGGGCGCGGCAACGCTCGACGCGGCCGGCATCACCACCGTCTGGGGGCCCGACGCCGATGTCGGCACGGCCAATGCCGCGGAAGACGCCACCTCGCCGACGCCCATCGCGCGAATCGCGGCCTGCACTTCGTCTTCGCCGGCAAAACGGGTGGTACCGCGCAACGGATAAAGGGCCTTGAGACACTCCTGGCCAGCCGGTTCCACGTGCATGGTCAACATGGCTTTGCGCACCGCCTCCTTCAACGGGGGATCGAGCTTGCGGCGCACCACGATCGGATCGTTGGGAATCGGCCCGGTGTAGGCAAGAATGCGAAACTCGTTGAGGCGATCGCGATACGTCTTCTTGTCGATCAGACTGAAGACCGCGGCGGCATCGAACTGCCCCGCCTTGACCCCTTCGATCGACAGGTCATGTGAGTGGGTGAAGGTCACTGAACCAAAGAACGACAGCGGCTCGATGCCATGCGCAACCAGCAGCTTGTTCGGATAGAAAAACCCCGAACCGGAGTAGCGATCGACGTAGGCGAAGCGCTTGCCGCGCAACTGCTCGAGCACGAAGATCGGGCTGTCGGCGCGGGTGATGATGGCACCGGGATAATACATGCGCGTGCCGTAGACCGGGCGACAGACGGCTTCCCAATCCTTGCCGCGGCCGACCATTTGCAGCGATGCGTGGGAAAACCAGGCCAGGTGCACCCGCCCCTCGTCGAGCAGTTTGCCGAGGCTCTCGTAATCGGCGGCAACGTTGATGCGCGTCGGCCGATGCAGCGCGGTGCGCAGATAGGTGGCCACCGGTTCGATTTCGGCCTTGAGTGCATCGACGGTCAAATACGGGATGACCCCGAGCACCACCGGCGGTGGGTCGGAAACCACGAGATTGACCGCCACCGGACCCCGCTGTTCCTGCCCGGCGGCAAACCAAAGTCCGATCACCACCACCACGCCCACCACCAGCGTCGAGATCATGCGCATATAATGTATTGCTCCTCCCCGCTCAGGCACTCGCCGCATCGATGCGCTGCCACAACGCCAGCACCGCCGGCAACTCCACGTTTTCGACGGCCGGCGGCACCCGTTCGCGGGCGAGTGCTCGCCAACCCTCCCGCCCCGCATCGAACCGCCAGATCGGCAGCAGCACGGCGGTCAACTCGGCCCCCAACTGCGTTTCGAGATACTCCTCGGCAATGGCGCGCGTGAACGCATCGGCAGCCCGCACCCGATCGAGGGCCGCCAGCAGTTCGGTCGGGTTGGGAAACCCAAGCATCACCAGTCGGCACCCCGTCTCCGCCCGCTGCCGCCAGGCATCCCAACCGAACCCGAGCGCCATCACCTCACCGATCTCCGACGGCTGCGACCCGGCGATGGCCGCCTCGCGCCGATAGACCTCGGGGCCGGCCTCCATGAGCATTGCCTCATACCACAGCCAGTGCAACATCTCGAGCGTCCCGTGCCGCCAGGCGGTCGGATCGGCGACCCCGGCACACGACATGACTTCGGCCCACGTGGGCATGCTGATCGGCGCGGTTTCGCGCAGGCGCGTCCAGACCGGGTCGAGCGCCAGGCGCACCCGCCCGCTGTCGTCGCCCACGACACACCTGCCGATCAGGTCGAAGCCATCCGGATCGCTCTGCGTCAACAACTTGACCAGCGAAGAGCGCAGGGTTGGGTCCTCGAGGGCCAAAACCCGCCCCAGCACCTGCATCGGCCCTTCACCCTTCATGGTCTTCAGACTGCGCACCAGGTCCTGGCGATCGGCGGCGCTCAGCCGCTGCATCAGCGTGCCCAGGCGATCGACACTGCCCCGACTGGCCTCGGCATACAACCGCCGCGCCACCTCGCGGCGCTCGCTGTTTGGCGCGTCCACCGACCCAAGCGCCAATGCCTGCAGAATCGACAACGCCCGCGAGGTCCGCAAACGTGCCAGCGCATTCATGGCGTTGCGCGCCACCACCAGGTCGCCATCGTGAGCCAGAACCTCGAGGGCGCCAATGAACAGCGGCAACCCCAATTCCCCCATCACGGCGGCCGCCGAGGCCCGCATCAGAGCCTCCGTGTGCGTGGCCATCCTGGCCAACCCGGCCAGCGCTCGCGTCAACTCGTCGGACCGTCGACACTGGCGAACCACGCCCATCACCGCACTGCCGCGCACCCGATGACGAGGATCGTCGAGATGGGCCAGCAGGATCCGTTGCCCGGCATCACCGGCACCGATCCGACCGAGCACTTCGAGAAGGTCGGCGACCAGGCGTGGTTCGGCACCGGGCACGAGGAGCCGTTCGAAATGGGTCACGGCATCGGGCCCGAGATCGGCCAGAAGAATCCGCGCCAACGCAACCTGGCAGCGAGCCTCGGTCTCCGCCGACAACCGCGACAAGACCAGCTCCCGCCGCGGGGCGGCCGGCAGATCCTCGACCTCGGCAATCACCTGCAGACGCACCGCCGGATCGGCATGACCGAGCAGTTCGCGCAGGCGCGGCAACCGTTCATCCAAGGCGACCCAGCGCAACGCCGTCACCGTATCTTCGTCGAGATTCTCGCCGGTGCCGTCGGTCTGGGCCCGCGACAAGGTGTCTTTCAGGGTCGCCACATAGGCGCGATCGAGACGGCTGATCCAGATGAGCAATACACCGTAAAACACCGCCATCGCCGCAAACAGCAACGGTGCCGGCAAGCGACCCCGTACCAGCAGCAGTACGGCGCCGGCGGCCAACGTCCCGGCCGCACTGGCGACAAACACCGCGCGGTGGTAGCCGACCCGCTCGCGCGGGCGCACGGCCGCCAGCAACAGGTTGTTCGATGGAGTCAGCAACGTGCGCGTCAACACCAGCAATGCGAACTGCAGCGCCACCACCAAGGGCAGGGTCTGCCAGACCGTCGCCACACCGCAGAACAGAACCATGACCACCGGCAGCACCGAGAGCACCCGGCCGATGGGAAACCGCGCAAACGCCCACCCGGCCACGAGGCTCTGCAGGCCGATCACCGTCAGGTCGACCGTGGCCCCGAACACACCGAGAAAGGAAGCAAGGTCTTTCGGCGACCGAAAATACTCGTTCACCGCTCCCGAGTAGAGATAATCGACCACGTATTTGTTGCAGGTGCGCAGGCCGACAATCATGATTAGGAGAGCCCCCAACGGGTGCAACCACGCCGCAGGCGGCGGCGCCACCTGCGCGTCGGTCACCGGGGCCGCCGCGCGCCCGGACGGCGC
>CAZADH010000207.1:0-11364 GCA_964483805.1 uncultured bacterium | reverse complement strand
GGGCCGCCCTCGTGGCGGCAAACGGGCTCGGGCGCCTGCCCCCCTACGCCCATCGGGGCAGCGGCACCATCCGGGTGCCGCCCCGAAACGCCGCCATCATTGGCGGCAGTCGTGGGCGGGCGGCCCGGCGATCTCGGGATCGCCGCTGAGCAACCACCCGGCCAGAGCGATCCAGACGGCCAGAAGGCACAAACCGCCGCCGGTCGGTCCGGGCACGAGGCCGGCACCATTGTAGGCCAGATGGATGACGGTGTTGGTCAGCAATGGCGAGACCCACCGCCACTCTCCGCCGCGTTGGGCCAGTGCTGTGGCCGCCCATCCGCCCAGAAGCATGTGGAGCGGCACGGTGACCGCGGCGCGCCATGCCAGGGTGCTGGCCGGTTCGGCGGCGAGCCAGCGCAGAGCGCTCTCGGCCATGCCGAGCCATCCGCCCATCATGGTGCCCAGGTAACGCGCCTCGTGCGCCGATGTGGGGGCCGACTCGGGTCGGGGTGCCGGCGGCCCGCGAACGATCAAGCAGAGGGCGACGATTCGCAACACTTCCTCGACCGGAGCTGCGATGAGGCGTCGCCAGAACTCGCGGCCGCCGACGAGATCAGGGTCGGTTAACACGGGATGGGCAAAAATGAGGTTTTCGGCGATCCATGCGGCTCCGAGCGTGGTGACCCCGAAGAAACATGCGGTCGATCCGTCGACGACGAATGTCCGTCGCCATCCTGCAGGCAGGGTCCATGTTGCGGCGACGGCAATCGGGATGAAACCCGCGAGAAGCAAGAGAATGTTGATCATTGGCGGATGTTGCGAAGGTGAAATCCACGAGGGCAGGTTTCGTATGGTAACATGGACACCTGCTGCACCGTGTGTTGCGTAGAATTCCAAAGTTCATCGAGGAGAGAACCGTGAAAGAGCGAGTCTTCGTCCGCCGCTGTGTGTTGCTGTCCCTGATCTGCTTCATTTCGCTGTTTGCGGTTGCTCCGTCGGGAGCACAGGCAACGCTCGGTGATGGGGGCGCGATTGCCTCGACGCCTCTGTCAATGCCTGTGCCGGCTTCGGCCTCCGCAGCCGACGTGGGCGGGCCGACCGTTCTCAAACGCGTGTCACCCCACACGCAGGCGCCGATGGTCACCACACTCGAGAATGGCCTGATGGTGGTGATCAAAGAGCAACACGCAGCGCCAGTGGTAGCGCTGAATGTCTGGGTCCATGTGGGGGCACGCAACGAAGCCCGGGGTCAGGAAGGGTATGCGCACCTGCTTGAACACATGATGTTCAAAGGCACGTCGCGGTTCAAAGTGGGAGAACTCGACCGCGCCATCAAGAAAATGGGGGCTACCAACAACGCATTCACCGCAGCCGACTACACCTGTTATCACGTGTTCGGGGCAGCCGAGTATTTTCCGCGTTTCGCGGATCTGCTCGCCGATGCGACCCTCAACTCGGTGCTCGACCCGGTCGAATTCGCCAAAGAGAAGCAGGTGGTCATCGAGGAACTGCGCATGGACAACGATGATCCGCAGTCGGCGAACTTCAACGCCCTCAAGGAGCTGGCTTACACGACGCACCCGTATCGCCATCCGATTGTCGGTTACCTGTCGAGTCTCCAGGTTACCGACCGCAATATGTTGTATGCATTCTACCGCAAATACTACGTGCCGGCGAACATGGTCGTGGTTGTGGTTGGCAACGTGAAAGCGGCCGAGGCACTCGCCGAGATCCGCAAGTGCTTCGGCAGTGCCCTGAAACAACCGGCGCCGTTGCAGGATGTCCCGGCCGAACCGCGTCAGGTGGCGCGACGCGAAGTGCTGCAGAACGGCGAGGTCAATCAGGCCTACGTGAATCTGGCCTGGCATGTCCCGGGGATCACCAGCCCCGACAACACCGTGCTCGATGTGATTTCGGCGCTGCTCGGGACGGGCCGGTCGTCGCGGTTGTTCCAGGCCGTGGTGGAGCAGGACCGCCTCGCGACCACGATCGATGCGAGTTACTACACCGGCCAGGATCCGTCGCTGTTCCTGGTCATGGCCCAGGCGCAGCAGAGCAAGGTGCGCGAACTGATCGACCGGGCCTCGGTCGTCGTCTACAAGTTGCGCCACGAGCCCATCCCGGCCGAGGAACTCGAGAAAGCGAAACAACAGATCATCTCGACGACCCTGTTCTCGCGGGAGAGCGCCGACAATCTGGCGCAGACCTACGGCCATTATGCGACGTTGGGCTATCTCGACGAGGCCGATGCGTATCTCGACCATATCAAGGCGGTCACGGCCGACGACGTGAAGCGGGTCGCCAACGAGTATTTCCGCGATGCCAATCTCACGGTCGCGCGCTACGAGCCGATGTTGGCGAGCGCGACGCAAACTCCTGAAATGATCACCCTCGACAACGGTCTGCGGCTCATTCTGAAAGAGAACCACGCCGCACCGATCATTGCGGTGACCGCAATGGTTGATGCCGGTGGCCTGCGCGAGGACAAGAAACAGGCCGGGTTGGCCAACCTGATGGCGACCACGATTCTGAAGGGCACCGAAAAGATGAAGGCCGAAGAGATTGCCCGGACCTTCGAGAGCCTCGGGGCACGGGTCGACGTGAAAGCCTACAAGACCTATACCGCCCTCAGTGTCGCGGCACTTGCCGAGAAATTCATGACGGCGCTCGAGCTGGCGGTGACCTGTCTGACCGAACCGTCCTTTCCTGCGACCGAGGTCGAGAAGGAGCGGCGCCGGGCCATCGAGGCGATCCGGGCCCAGGAAGACGATCTGTTCGCGTACACCTTGAGCAAAACGTTGGCGGGGCTCTTTCCCGACACTCCCCTTGCCTACCCTTCGCTCGGCCTGGTCGACCAGGTCGAAAAACTCGACCGGGCCGACGTGGTCGGTTTCCACAAGAAGCAACTGGCTGCCGACGGCATGGTCATTGCCGTGGTGGGTGATTTCTACATCAACGAGCTGAAGAAACCGCTGATCGAGCTGTTCTCAAAAATTCCCAAGGGCAAGGCAGCCGCGAAACCCGAGTTGGACCTCGAAGAGTTGGCGGCGCCGGTGATCGTCGAGAATCGCAAAGACAAAGAACAGGCACAGATCCTCTTTGCCACCCGTTCCTTCCCGCGCACCGACGCGCGGTTTCCCGCTCTGCTCGTGTTGCGGGGCATCCTTTCGGGGTCGATGTCGTCCCGCCTGTTCACCAATCTGCGCGACAAAGAGTCGCTGGCCTATTCTGTGTGGGCCAGCGTCGCCGCCTTCCCCAATACCGGGTATTTCTATGCGACCCTCTCGACCGAGGCGAAAAAGCAGGAGAACGCGACGCGGCGATTGCTCCAGGAACTCGAGCAGGTGGTGAAAGCCGGATTCAGTCCCGATGAGCTCGATGAGGCAAAGCAATACATCATAGGTCAATACGCGCTCGACCAGGTGACCAACGAGCAACAAGCCGAGATGTTTGCGACCGACGAGTACTTCGGTCTTGGTTTCGATCATTACAAGAAATACCCGACCATGATCAAAGATGTGACGGCCGAGCAGGTGCGCGCGGTAGCCAACGATGTGCTGCCGGTCGAAGTTCCCGTCGGCGCCTCGGACACCGCGTCGTTCAAACGCAAGTTCGTGCTCGGGATCACCAAACCGTAATCCCGCCCACCCCGATTGGCCGTCAGGTTCGGCGGCACAAAACAATACCCCCCGCAGATGCTGCGGGGGGTATTTACAACGTGTTTATTCGATGGCGATTACACCGTGCGCCCGACCACCTCTTTGAGTTTGTCGATGAGGCGGAAGGCGATCTGCACGGTCAACAGGCCGATGAACAGAGGAACAATGACCAACACCAGCGCAGTGAGCATCATCATGATGAGGGTCTCCCTGTTCAGCTCGCCGGCTCGGCCAGAAGGTCGCGGCGTTGCAGGGCTGCCAGGATGTCGGTGCCGAGGCGGGTGATGTTGCCGGCGCCAAGGGTGAAGATGACGTCACCCTCGCGCACCGTCTGCAACACGCGCAGCAGGGCATCGTCGAGGTCTTTGACCAGGCGAGCCTTGCGCCGTTGCGGCACGGGCAGTTGATCGAGAATGAGTTTGCTGGTCACACCCGGAATCGGTTTCTCGCTTGCCGCATAGATGTCGGTGATGAACAGGCGGTCGCAGTCGTCAAAACAGCGGCCAAACTCCTGCTGCAACAACATCGTGCGTGAATAGCGATGGGGTTGGAACACCACGAGAAGCCGCTTGGCATGCAGTTGTCGGGCCGCAGCCAGGGTGGCTTTGATCTCGCTGGGGTGGTGACCGTAATCGTCGACGATCTTGATGCCGCGCCACTCGCCCTTGGTCTCGAAGCGGCGACCGGCCCCCTGAAACGCCTTGATGCCGTCGCGCACCTGACGCACACTCAGCCCGTATTCGAGCGCCAGTGCGATCACCGGCAGGGCGTTGAGCACGTTGTGGAGGCCCGGCACGGCGAGTTCGAAACTGCCGCGCTCGATGCCCCCGACGGTGAGGTTGAAGGCAGAACCGTGCGGCATGAGATTAACATTGGTGGCCATGACGTCGGCAGGGTGATCGATGCCGTAGGTCATGACGCGCAGACCTTTCGGGAACGCCATGTTGCGTGCGTTGGCGTCGTCCTGGCACACCCATAGGGTGCCCTCGGGGTCGACGTGGGTGGCAAACACCTCGAACGCCTTGCAGATCTTCTCGAGGCTGCCGTAGTGGTCGAGATGGTCGTTGTCGATGTTCGAGATGATCGCGTGGCGCGGAAAATACTTGAGAAACGTGCCGTCGGATTCGTCGGCTTCGGCGATCAACAGACCGGAGTGCCCGGAGCAGGAGTGACCGTCGATGGCGTGCAGGTAGCCGCCGACGACGATGGTTGGATCGGCCCCGGCCACCTTGAACACCGTGCCCATCATCGAAGTGATCGTGGTCTTGCCATGGCAACCCGCGATGGCGACACCGCAGGTGGCATCGAGGAAGAACTCGGCGAGCAGATCGCTACGGTGGCAGATGGCGATGCCGCGGGCATGGGCTTCGCACAACTCGGGATTGTCGTGGGCGATCGCCGTCGAGACGATGACGCGATCGGTATCGAGCGGAATATTGCCCGCCTTGTGACCGAAGAACACCCGCGCTCCGGCATCGCTCAGTTTGCGGGTGCGAACGCTCTCGTTGAGATCCGACCCGGAGACCCGGTATCCGGCATCAATGCACAATTGGGCCAGCCCGCTCATGCCGACGCCACCAACCCCGATGAAATGTATGCTCCCGCGTGATCGTTTCATGTTGTTGGCTGCCGCCTCCTTGGGTAGGGTCTTGTAGGTGTCGTGCGACGACACTTTGTTCAGATCATTCATCGGCATGTTGATGAAAAACCTGAAACCCCATCGTGGGAGGTCTGCAGACGTAAACCACCTTCGCCGGACAACCACGCACCTCGAATGACCGGGAACGCGGGCCGTGGCGTGCATACGGGAAAACCAACATCGAGGATGACCCGATCGGGACCGACGCCAATCACCTCGCCGCTGAAGCGCACGAGACCACAGCGGTCGTTGATCTCGAGCATCGGTCCGCAAAGCTGTGCTGAAACCGGCTCGCGCATCGACCACAGTTCACCGTGGACGGTGCGGCCGACCAGATCGGCGAACGGACCGAGGGCGGCGACGTCGGGAGAGAAGACCGACAAGGCCCATTCCGGCCCGCCGTCGATGATGACGGCCAGGCTGGCATCGACAACCCGGTCACCGTCACACGCTCCGGGTTCGGCACCGACGATCGTCAGCGCCACCCGGCCCGGCATGGCATCACCCTGGGCGCCGACATTGCTGGAAATCGAGGAGAATACACTGGTCATGAAGGTTTCCGCCGGGGTTGGACTCGGTTCGTGGATTCCTGACCGCACATCGTGGCCGCCGTGGATACGGCCCCCGTGGATACGGCCCCCGTGGATGCGGCTGCCGCGGATCGAGTCGTCCCATGGAATCAAGCGGATTCACGCCCCCTGACTGGCCCTGCGTCGAGCCAGATGTGCCAAATCGAGTGAGGTAGATTAGCACAAAGATTGGGTTACGTCCAGAAAATCGAACTCCGGGCGCGCGCGTGCGCGTTGCGTGACGTGTGCGGGTGTTTGTCGATGTGGGTCGGGCGGCTTCAGCCCTGCGGTTGAGCCTTGTCGATCAGCCCCAGCGACTCGAGTTGGGCCACGAGTTTGGCACGATCGATCGGTTTGTTCAGATAGGCTTCGCAGCGATCGCGGAAGGCCGACATGATGTTCTGGAAATCATCGAGGGCCGTGGTCATGATGACGCGGCAACTGTCGACAACGCCAACCTTGTTCTCGACCTCGAAAGCGCGGATGCGGCGCAGGACTTCCTGCCCGTCGATCAGCGGCATCATGATGTCGAGACAGACCAATCGATAGGGGGAACCTTCGGCGTGGGCCCGTTTGAAGGCCTCGAGCGCTTCATGGCCGTTGTTGGCCAGATCGCAGGTGCCGTAGGGGCGAAGCAGTTCGAGCATCAACGACCGGCTGATGAAATCGTCTTCGGCGATGAGGATTCGCATGGTCTTCGCTTCCACCTGTGCTCAAAATGCGCTGTCTACGCGGTTGGTCAGCAAGCTACTATGTCGAGCCAAGGCAAGTCAATCGGTCGCCCGCGCACGATACGCGTAGTGCCCGGGGCCGCCGGCGGCCTTTGCGCCACGGACGTGGGCAGGAGCCCCGGATCGGGCCGGCGCCACGGATGGCGCGACTCGGCCCGAGCAGGCAGCGCGAAACGCCAGTTTCGCGCAGTGCAAAGGGGCCGTGGTTTCGTTCTGCAGCACTCATGCGCTGTGCTTGATCACGGACCCGGCGATGTCGCGCAGCGGCAGAACATGTTGCACACCCCCGTGGTTGACCGCCTCGCGGGGCATGCCATACACCACACATGTGGCTTCGTCCTGCGCGATGTTGATGGCACCGGCGTCAGCCATCTCTTTCATGCCGCGGGCGCCGTCGTCGCCCATTCCTGTCATGATGACCCCCACCGCGTTCTTGCCGGCGTAGCGTGCGGCCGAGCGGAACAAGACATCGACCGACGGTCGGTGGCGGCTGACCAGCGGACCGTCGCGAACCTCGACGAAGTAACGGGCACCGCTGCGCTTGAGCAGGGTGTGTTTGTTTCCCGGGGCAATCAGGGCCTGACCCCGGATGACCGTATCGTTGTCGGCAGCCTCTTTAACTGTGATCTTGCAGGTCGTGTCGAGCCGACGGGCAAACGCTGCCGTGAAGTTCTCGGGCATGTGCTGCACGATGACGATACCGGGACTGTCGAGCGGCAGCATCTCGAGGAACACCTTGAGCGCTTCGGTGCCGCCGGTCGACGCGCCGACGACGACCACTTTTTCGGTCGTGCGCATCATTGCCCGGGAGTCGGCTTTCGCGAGAATCACGTCGGCGGTCAGTTTGGGTTGCGCCACCGGGTCGGCGGTGGGAATTCGCCGCAACTTTGCTTTGGATGCGGCCTTGACGGCGTCGCACAGGGTGATCCGGCTCTCTTCGAGGAACTGCTTGGTGCCCATCTTGGGCTTGGTGAAAATCTCGACGGCGCCGTATTCCAGCGCTTTGAGCGTCGTCTCGCACCCCTCTTCGGTCAATGACGAGCACATGATGACCGGGATCGGGTGCTGACTCATGATCTTGCGCAGAAAGGTGATGCCGTCCATGCGGGGCATTTCGACATCGAGGGTGATGACGTCGGGGGAGACTTCGCGCATGCGCTCCGCGGCGGCGTAGGGGTCCACCGCGGCGCCGACGACCTCGAGATCGGGGTCGCTTGCAAAGATGTCGGCCAGTGTTTGCCGTACGACCGCCGAATCATCGACGATCAGTACTTTGATTTTTGCCATCGCAAACCCGATCCTTTTTCTTGAACGGACGCAGCACCCGACGATTGAGGCTGTTGCCGCCCGGCTCGTATTTATTTTGTATTGCTCGTCGTCGTTGGTTGTTGTCCCTGCCTTGTCCGCGCGGACAAGGCAGGGACAGCGGTCATGATGCCGGGGTCGGCGCCGCGTTGGGATCGGCGTTGCTGTTGGCCGCGCTAACGGCGGCAATCTCGGCGGCCGAGAATACTTTGTCAATATCGAGAATCATGATGAACTGATCGTCGCGTTTGCCCATGCCGCGCAGGAAATCGGTGCGCAGTTGCGAGCCGATTTTGGGCGCTGGTTCGATCTGTTCGGGGTCCATTTCGACGACTTCCTGCACCGAATCGGCGAGGGCACCGATGATCGTGGTCTCGTTGTCCATATTGATCTCGACGACGACGATGCAGGTGTTCACCGTCTTCTCGGTGCGATTCATGCCGAACTTGAGTCGCATGTCGACGACCGGGACGACGCTGCCGCGCAGATTGATGACCCCGCGCATGAACTTTGGGGTTTGCGGCACCTTGGTGATCGTGGTGAAATCGAGAATCTCGCGGACTTTGGCGACATCGACGGCGAAGATCTCTTCGCCGAGTTTGAACGTCAGATATTGCGTGGTTTGGGAAATCCCGGCTACGCTCATGATCAAGGCCTCCTGCTGGCGTGCAAGACCGGCCCGGTCCCGGCGCGGGGAGCAGGGATCCGTGGACCCCTACCCTCCCGGCAGCCGGAACGCGGTCCGTTCCGCGTCAGAACTTCTCGAAGTCGGCGTCGAACTTGTCGCCGCCATCGCCCATGTCGAGATCGACCCCGCTGCCTTTTTTCGGTTCGGGCTTCTTCTCTTTTTTGGGCTTGGGAGCCTGATGATGCGCTTCCGAGTGCATCGGAGCGGCCGCGGTGACGGTCTTGCGCTTGACGGGGGTGGCGACACCGCGATTGTCGGTGCGGAAGAACGAAATGACCTGGCGCATACCCTCGGCCTGACCGGTCATTTCCTCGCTCGTCGAAGCGAGTTCCTCGGCGGCACCCGCGTTTTGCTGGATGACCTGGTCGAGCTGTTGGATCGCTTTGTTGATCTGGTCGGCGCCGGTTTTCTGCTCGTTCGACGCGGCCGAGATTTCCTGCACCAGTTCGGCGGTCTTCTGGATATCGGGCACCAGTTTGGTCAGCATCTCGCCGGCCTTGCTGGCGACCTCGACCGAGCTGGCCGACAGTTTGCGGATGTCGCCGGCAGCCACCTGGCTGCGTTCGGCGAGCTTGCGCACTTCGGAGGCGACCACCGCGAAGCCCTTGCCGTGTTCACCCGCGCGCGCCGCCTCGATGGCGGCGTTGAGGGCGAGCAGGTTGGTCTGCCGCGCGATCTCTTCGATGATCGCGATCTTGCCGGCGATCTCGTTCATCGCCGAAACCGTGTCACCGACCGCTTTGCCGCTGTCCTTCGCGTCTTGCGCCGCCTTGATCGCGATCTTCTCGGTCTGCTGCGCATTGTCGGCGTTCTGCTGGATGTTGCTGGTCATCTCTTCCATCGACGAGCTGGCCTCTTCGGCGGCTGCGGCCTGTTCCGTTGCGCCTTGCGAGATCTGTTGCGCGCTGCCCGACAGTTCCTGGCTGCCCGTCGTGACCTGCTCGGCGGCAGTTTGCACGTTGTTGACCACTTCGGTGAGCTTCTTGACCATCACCGCCAACGCGGCCATCAGCTTGTCTTCGGCCGAGCGCGTCTTCACTTCGACCAGCAGGTTGCCGTCAGCGATCTGCTCGGCCACCTCGGTGATCGTGTTCATGGCTTCGATCAACACGTTGAGGTTGTTCTTGATCTCGTTGTACTGGCCCTTGTACTCCTGGGTGATGATCGGCGGCGACATGCCCTTCGAGACCTTGTCGACGTAATCAGACGTGACCATCAACGGATTGACGATATTGGTGATCGTGTCGTTGACGCCGCTGACCAGCTTGTTCCAGCCGCCCAGGAAGAGGGCCGCATTGGCACGCTGGTCGAGTTGACCGTCGGCTGCGGCCTTGATGATCTTGTCGGTTTCGGCCAGCAGCTCGTTCATCATCTTGACCACCGCATTGAGGTTGTTCTTGATGATGTTGAAGTCGCCATTGTACGAGTCGGTGATCGTGGGCGGGATGACGCCCTTGGCAATCTGGTCGACGTAGTTCGCTGTCACCTTCAGCGGCCCGATGACCGCATCGAGGGTCTTGTTGACACCCTCGACGATCTTGCGGTAGTCGCCCTGGTGCCTGGTGGCATCGGCGCGGGTGTCGAGCTTGCCTTCGACCGCGGCATTGACCAGCACGTTGGCATCGGTTACGAGCGCATTGATGTTGTCGATCGCGTTGTTAAGGTTGTTCTTGATCTCGTTGAAGTCACCATTGTAGGTGTCGGAGATCTTCTGCGGGATGTCGCCCTTGCTGATGCGATCGACATACTCGGCTGCGACGTTCAGCGGCCCGATGACCGCGTCGAGCGTCTTGTTGACACCGTCGACGATCTTGCGGTAGTCGCCCTGATGCTTGGTGGCATCGGCGCGGGTGTCGAGCTTGCCTTCCACAGCCGCTTTGACCAGCATGCCGGCGTCGGCAACGAGCAGATTGACAGCGTCGACGCAGTTGTTGAGGTTGTTTTTGATCTCGTTGAAGTCGCCGTTGTACTGGTCTTTGATTTTCTGCGGGATGTCGCCCTTGCTGATGCGATCGACGTATTCGGCTGCGACGTTCAGCGGCCCGATGACCGCGTCGAGCGTCTTGTTCACGCCATCGACGATCTTGCGGTAGTCGCCCTGGTGCTTGGATGCGTCGGCGCGGGTGTCGAGCTTGCCTTCGACCGCCGCCTTGGCCAGCATTCCCGCATCGGCAACCAGCAGATTTACGGCGTCAATACAGTTGTTGAGATTGTTCTTGATCTCGTTGAAATCACCGTTGTACTGGTCTTTGATCTTCTGCGGGATATCGCCCTTGCTGATGCGATCGACATACTCGGCGGCGACGTTCAGCGGCCCGATGACCGCGTCGAGCGTCTTGTTCACGCCGTCGACGATCTTGCGGAAGTCACCCTGATGCTTGGTGGCGTCAGCCCGGGTGTCGAGTTTGCCCTCGACGGCCGCCTTCACCAACAGGCCAGCGTCGGTGACCAATGCCTTGATGTTGGTGCGGACCTGTTCGATGGTATCGTTGATGAACTTCTTCTTGCCCGGCAACTGCTGCAACGGGGCGTCCATGTTGCCCTCGCCGAACGACTTGATGACGCCCATTGCCAGTTTCTTCACGGCGATGTGGCCGAACACCATGTCGTTCACGCCTTTCGCCATGGCCTGATAGGCGCCCTGGAACTTCCGGTCATCGATCTTCACATCGATATCGCCGGCATCGTGTTCCTTCGACATCGTGTTCATTTCGGTGATCAGACCGTTCAGGTTGTCAATACAACTGTTGAGGTTGTTCTTGATCTCGTTGAAGTCGCCGTTGTAGCTGTC
>CAZADH010000206.1:4305-11384 GCA_964483805.1 uncultured bacterium | reverse complement strand
CGACGGCTCAGGTCCAAGCCTTCACCACGGACGCGATCGACGCGATGTCGACCGACCAGATTCGCGCCTTCACCTCGACACAGGTTGCCGCGCTGCAGGCAGGCCATTTCCAGGCAATGAGCACCGATGATGTTGCGGCAATGACCACTTCGCAGATCAAGGCGATCGACACGGCAGATCTGGCATCGATGAGCACCGACCAGATCGCCGCACTCACCACGGCACAGACGGCGGCTCTGACGACGGCGCAGGTATTCGGACTGAGTACCGATCAGATCCAGGCACTCGGGACGGATGACATCGTGGCGCTGACCACCTCCCAGGTGAAGGCACTTGGGACCGCCCAGGTCGCCAATCTGACCACCGACCAGATCGCCAAACTCGAGACCCGCGATCTGGCTGTCATGACCACAGCGCAGATCGGTGCGTTGACGACCGACCAGATTGCCGCGATGTCGACCGATCAGGTGCGGGCGCTGACCTCGCTGCAGGTGCAGACGTTGAGCGCCGCACAGTTGGCGCAGTTTGGCACTGACGACATCGCGGCGATGACCACGGCGCAGATCCGGGCGATCTCGACGACGAACTTCGCCACGTTGGCCACCGACCAGATCGAGGCATTGACCACATCGTTGACGGCGGCGCTGACAAACGCCCAGTTGCAGGCATTGAGCACCGACCACATCCAGGTGTTTAGTACCGAGGACATCGCAGCCCTCAGTTCGGCGCAAACCCAGTCGTTGACGACGGCGCAACTGCGCGCACTTTCCACCGATCAGGTGGTGGCGATCGAAACCCGCGACTTCGCCGGCCTGACGACGACTCAGATCCAGGCCTTCGACACGACACAGGTCAGCAACCTGACAACCACGCAGGTCGTGGCGTTGACTTCGAACCAGGTGAAGTCCATGTCGGTGACACAGGCGCAAGGGCTGACCACCGAGCAGATCGCCAAACTCGAGACCGTCGATTTCGCGGCGTTGACCACGGCGCAGATCGATGGCATGAGCACCGATCAGGTGTTTGCTTTCACCTCGGCGCAAGTGGTGGCGATGACCTCGACGCAGGCTCGGGCGTTGACCACGACCCAACTGGGGATCATGGCCTATCAGCAGATCGCGGCCATGGAAACACGCGACCTGTACCAGATGTACACCTCGCAGATCGCCGCGCTGACCACCGACCAGGTCCGCAATGGTCTGACGACATCGCAGGTGGCGGCGTTGACCACGGCGCAGTTGACCGGCATGAGCACCGATCAGGTGGTGGGCTTCAGCACGCACCAGATCATCGGGTTGACCACGCAGCAGGCGAAATCGTTGACGACGCTGCAGCTTGCGGCCATGACCACGGACCAGATCGAAGCGTTTGAAACACGTGATATTGCAGTGCTGACGGGCTTGCAGTTGGCGGCATTGTCGACAGATCAGGTGCAGTTGGGCTTCACCTCGAACTTGATCAAGGCCCTGACGACCACGCAGATTCCTGCTCTCACCACCGATCAGTTGCAGAATCTGACCACCGATCAGGTCAACTGGCTGACGTCACGGCAGGTGAACGCATTGACCAGTTCGCAGATCGCGGCGTTCACGACCGATCAGTTCGGGTATCTGCACTTCGCGTAGACCACGCCCAACCGGGTTGTATTTACAGATCCCTCGTCGGGCAGTAGACTGCCGGCGGGGGATCTCCCCATTGGGTGACGTTTCGTGGAGGTGAACCGTGGAAGAAAATCTGCATATCGGCGGCCGTGAGGCCAAACCGGGTTGGAAGATTCTGAACATTCAAGCGGGACCACACGTCGACTTCGTCGGCGATATTTCCGACCTGAGCCAGTTTGCCGACGAGAGCTTTTCGTGTATTTACGCCAGCCACGTGCTCGAACACGTGGCCCAGCCCAAGATGGTGGCCACGCTGACCGGTATGCACAGAGTATTGAAACCCGGAGGACGGTTGCTCGTTTCGGTGCCCGATCTCGAGATTCTGTCGCACCTGATGCTGAGCCCGGTGCACTCCCAGGACGTCAAATTTCATGCTATGCGCATGATGTTTGGCGGCCAGGTGGATGCCAATGACTTCCACTACTTTGGCTGGACCCACCCGTTCATGCAATCGTTTTTGAGCCGCGTCGGGTTTCGCGACATCCAGCGTGTGGAGTCGTTCGGCCTTTTTGCCGACACCAGCGACTTCAAGCCCTACGGGTTTCCGATCAGCCTTAACGTCAGCGCGCGCAAGTAGTGCCGTCAGAGGTCAGGGTGGTGGCGTTTCACCCAGTGCCCACGCCGATAACGCGGCTTCGACGCGGTCGGCCATCCTGTCCCAGGTGAACCCTGTTGCCTGTTGCAACCCTCGGGCGATGAGATCGCGCCGGGTCGGCTCCTCCTGGACCCGCAGCATGGCCTCTCTCATGCCCGCAACATCATCGGGATCGACGTAGAGCGCTGCGTCGCCGGCCACTTCCGGAATTGAGCTGTTGCGGCAGGTGATCACCGGGCACGAACAGGCCATCGCTTCGAGGATCGGTAGACCGAACCCTTCGTAGCGCGAGGGATAGGTGAGTGCAACTGCACCCGCATAGGCACACATCAGGTCGGCATCGGACAGCACACCGAGATGGACGCGGCCGGGGCCGATGAACGGATGAAACTCCGGTTCCAGGGTGGGTGCCGAGTTTGTGCATACAATCGAGTACGCGCTGCGGGCGTCCCCCAGGAGCGCGAAGGCTTTGAACGCCAGAATGGCGTTCTTGTAGTCGTTCTTCACGCCCGAAATGAGGAAGTAGGGGCGATCGATGCCGCAGCGCTGCTTGAACGCGGCCACGTCAGCGGGATCGGGCGTGTGGAAATCGGTGCCGCAATGCGCGGTCACCACGGTAGCGACGGCAATCCGGGGGACGAAGCGGGCGAGGTCGCGCGCGGTCGAGTGCGAGATCGCCATGTATCCCCGGCAGTAATCGATCGCGTGGTGTTTCTGGCGCCACTGCGGGTCGTTCAGGTCGAATCCCATGACTTCGGGAATCATGTCGGGCATCATGAGCACGGCCGGCGTCGTTTGTGGCGTCGAGTAATACGTCGAGACGAACAGCGTGATTCGCTCGCGGTCGCAGATTTCCTGAAGCATGGCCCGATCGGTTTCTGCCTGGGCATAATCATGGAACGGTGCCGCCACATAGTGCAGGCCGTCGTGCCGGGGGGCCGTGCCGGCCCGGTCGATGACGGTCACGAACTCGGCAAACCCGTTGGCGGTCCAGTGGGCGAGCAGCTTGCGCCACATTCGGGAGATCCCGGAGTTGAAGCGAAAGAAGACGCCGTCGAGGGCGATGCGGACCCCCGCGTGACGAAGGCGATCGCGGGGCTGCTGTATTGACGAGTTATTGCTGTTGGTTGTTGCCTTGGCTTGCGCGATGCATGCGGCCGCACGGCGCACGTGGGCAAGCCACGCCGGATCATCCCCGGCGACAGCGAGCACGTCGAGATACCAGACGGCGGTGCCGGACTGCCGATTGCTCGCCAACCAGTTGCACAGTTCGACAAACCGGGGACGGTGCCCGGCCGCGATTTCGCAGAGAAGGTTGCCGAAATTGTCATACACCAGAAAACGGTGATAGCCGATCTCGACGAGGCGGTCGACGGCGGCGAGGGCTTCGGTCACCCCGGTGCGCGAGAAACTCGGGTCGAACTCGAAGAAAACGGCCGGCCGTCGGTCGCGCAGCCAGGGTGCCAGTGCCGACAGAATGGCGAAGTCGGAACCGTCGGTGTCGATCTTGACCAGGTCCGGGCAAGCGAACTCCGGGTGGGCCGCGGTGATGTCGCCGATCGTCTTTACCGGATGGGCATCAAGATCGCCGGGGCCGGCCAGTCGTGACGACGCTGTGCCACTGTTCATACTGGGTTTGACCACCACCCGCTCACCCGGGTTGCCGATGAAACAGGGCTCGACGACGACCCCGGCACCAATCTGTAATGCGTTGTATTTCAGATAGGGCAGAAAGACCGGATTGCCCTCGATGCACAGCACGCGGGCGTGCGCGTGGGCGGCGACCACGGCCGCGGTATCGCCGACGTTGGCCCCGATGTCGATCACTGTCAGCGCCGGCCTGGCCGCGGCCAGAGCTGCGACGATTTCGGCGATGGGGCGGTCGTAGCGGCGCCAACTCTTCTGGATCTCGTCGAGCTTGTGGTCTGGGGGCAGGGCCAGGCAGAAACGGCCGATGCGGTGGTCACGCGCCGCCGCCGGTCGCGGCGGTCTGACCGCCGCAGGCACCTGGGCACGACCGTCGGCAGCGGGCGGCATGGGAGTCGCCGCCTGCGGGGCGGCTGGCGTGCTTCGCTTTTTGCCGGCTTCCCGGTTGTGCAGGAACCAGTCGTCGGCCCGGCCATTGGACATGCCGTGCAGGAAGATGAATCCGCGGGGCCAGTCGCGCATGCTCGCAATGGCCAACGACACGCTCGATTCCTTGTTGCCGATGAAATACTGGCATCGACAGGCCAGGAGTGCGTCGACGAAGACCTCCTCGGCGAGGCGAACTCCGTCCTGCCCCGAGAGGTGAACGCCGACGTTGGTGGCGGTGCGGACGGCCTGGGTGGTGACCACGCGCTCGCCATAACGGGCGCGGTATTCGGCCAACAGGGGGATCGAGTCGGTCAGCAGGAACAGACCGATGGTCGGGTTGAGCTGGATGATGCGGTCGATGAACGGCAGATATCCGGCGTTAACCTGGGCGAGTTGCGGCGACTCAAAGACCTTGTCGGATCCGCGCACATGCACGGCCAGCCAGGCCCGTCCGGCCATGTGGGTGGCCCAGAATGATTCGGCACGGGCGACCAGCGTCGGGTGGGGACGTAAATACTTCTGAAATATGTAGGCATAGAGCTGGTCGTCGTTGCGGCCGAAGTGTTCTGAATCAGGGCCGATCCAGGGGATGATCGAGCGGATCGTCGAAAAGAAGTCACTCACCACCAACGCTTCGCTGCGGCCCATCAACAGTTGGGCCGCGATGCGCGAGTCGGGGCCGTCCCATTTGTTGATGTTCTCGTCGCGCAAGTTTGCGCACGTCCATTTGCCGGGAAAAATCCCGGCGCTGGTGGGCAGATCATCGAGGCGGGCGGCGGGAAGATCAGCGAAGAACCGCCCGATGGCGTTTTCGTCGTCCGGGTGGCGGAACAAGCAGTTGCGCCCCCACCAGATCGCGGGCGTGCGGCGGGTCAGTTCGGCCAGCAACAACTGGCCCGCCAGGTGGTGGGCTTCGCTGAAGAAACCGTACCCCCAGGCTTTGATCAACAACCGACCGTTGCCGTCATGGCGCGGCGGCCGTTTCTCAGACAGGGCAAAGTCATCGGCAAAGCCATATTGACATCGTATGTCTCCCAGTAGTGCCGTGGCCTCGCGGCAGGTGCGGTCCTGGCTCAGTTGCGTGCGAGCACAGAGTTCGGCTTGCGGCAGGTTGCCCTGGTCGAGCAGGGCGCGTGCCATCGTGACCAGTGGCGGCATCTGGGGAGTGGCGCTCACGACCCCATTGGGGGCAGCCGGTCCGGTGGTTGCATCGACCATGGCCGTGAAAGCTCTTTCCAACGCACGGGTGAACGAGCGGCCGATGAACGGATGATCGCGACGGCTGTCGGGAGCCAGCTCGCGGCGCAGGCGCGCGAGAGCCTCAGGATCGTGGGCGAGACCGTTGGCCAACGCGAAATACTCGTCGAACGAGCGGGTCACCAGTTGCGGGCAGCCCAGGGTGGTCAGCAGACTCGAGGCGACGCGGGATGGGAACGACTCGCCTTGATACGTGATCACCGGCAGGCCAACGAGAATGGCGTCGGCGGCTGTCGTATGTGCATTGTATGGCCATGTGTCGAGAAACAAATCGGCGACCCGGTAGCGGGCAAGGTGATCCTCGACGCGCGGCACCCGCGAGGCAAAGACCAGGCGTTCGGGGGCGACTCCGTGATCCTGTGCGGCGCGGCGCAGGTTCCGCATCGAGTCCTGATTGCGTGAGACCAGCCACAGTACGCTGTCGGGCGTGGCGGCGAGCAGCTTCATCCACACGGCAAACATCGTGGGGTGGATCTTGTAGTCGTGACTGAAGGCGCAGAAGACAAAGCCGTTCTCGGGCAGGCCGTAAGCCGAGCGTGGTTGCGGGATGGCCGGCTCGATGCCTGTGGCAATTGGCAGGTAACAGTGATCGAGCCAGGCGACTTGCTCGGTGTAATGCTGCCGGTGCTCCTCGGGAATGACGACCCGGTCGGCGAGAATGTAGTCGTAGCACGGCAGCGCCATCGTGCCGGGGTAACCAAGGTAATTGACCTGCACCGGCGCCGGCCGGTGCACGAAGATATCGGTGCGGGTGTCCGAGGTGTAGCCACCGAGATCGACGGCGAGGTCGACCTCCAGTTTTCGCATCAGTTCAGCGATTTTGCGGGGTGTCATGTCTTTGGCATCGATGAACTGGTCGAAGGCAGTGAGGAAGCGGGTGCGGATGCGGCTGCCGTCATCGACCCCGAGCGAGATGGCGATGGTCTCGAAGCGGTTTTTGTCGTGGGCCTCGATGACTCCGACCATCAGGTGTCCGACCGGATGTTCGCGCAGGTCGGGGGACACGTAGGCCACGCGGAGCTTGCCGTGACGGTAGCGCTCGCCCCGCCACACCGGCTCGAACCGGCGGGAGTGCTGGGCGTTGGCATAGATCTGGGCACAGAGCAGGTGGTCGGCGGCCGCATCGGAGAGCGCCATGTAGGCGAGTGTCTTGCAGGTCGGCTTGCCCGTGCGCACACCGGCGGTAATCAGCTCGGTGTTTGCCTCGAGATCGGTCCAGTCGCACATGTGCATGCGTTCGTACGTCAACAGGCCGCGAACGAATGGGTAGTCGGGATTCTTCGCCTGCAGGGCGGCGAACGCCTCGACGGCAAGCGGTCCCTGCTTGAACTCGGTGAGCAATATTCCGTAATTGCCCAACGCCGTTTCGTGATTGGGGGCCACCTCGATGGCGCGGCGAAATCGCTCGAGGGCATCGAGATGGCGACGCAGATCACGCAGCAGTGCGCCGCTGTTGATCAGGGCTTCAACGTAGCGAGGGTCGACGACCA
>CAZADH010000206.1:0-4295 GCA_964483805.1 uncultured bacterium | reverse complement strand
GAGCGCTTCCTCGCGGTGGTGGAGTTGCAGGAGGGCCGACGCCTTGGCGAACCACAACTGGGCGAAATCGGGATTGCTCTCACTGCCCGTTGTTGCCAGTTGTAACGCCTCCTGCACCCGCCCGCTATTGAGCAGGATGACCGCCAACGAATAGAGCGCGACCGGATTCGTCGGTAAGGCTCCAAGGATCTGGCGAAACAGCGCCTCGGCCTCGGCGACCCGGCCCTTCTGTTGCAGATCGATGGCGACGACGAGCGGATTGCTCGGGGAAAGAGAGGCGTTGGTCGGAGTCTGGGTGTTTTCGCTGCTCATGGTCGGTGCGCTCCCGAAGTGACGATGAACGCCACGTATTTACAAACCATGCAAGTCTGCCGGTCTACTTCGCTCCGGCCTTCTGGAAAATGTAACCGAACGACCCGGGGATTTCGTGCCGCAAGACCCGTTCGACCCACGGACCGGTGTCGGCACGGGCAGGGATCTGGTCGAACCGTTCGTGCACGAGTTTGCCCTCGACTACGTTTTCGCGCCAGAACATGACGCAGCGGTAATCGAACGGTCGGCGGTCGGGAAAACGGTAGAAGTAGTTGCTGCGATCGTTGACCAGAAAATTGAATGCGTCAAAGGTGAAGCCGCGCTTGTGGGTAATGTCGGTGCCGTGGTTGTACGACCCGATGAACGGCACGGCGAACACGATGAGTCCCCCCGGTAAGAGACAGCGATCGATCTCTCTGAACAGGCCGACCACATCGTCGATGTGCTCGATGACGCTGTTGCAGGTCACCTGTTCCAGGGAGTTCGCCCGGATGTACCAGGGTGTTCGCGTGATATCGAGCGTGATATCCGTCGTGAAGAACGGCTCGATATCGCTGTTGAGCATGCGATTCTCGAAGATCGTCTTCTCGAGACGTTGCGGCCCCGTCCCGATTTGCAGGCCTCGAAACGGCACGGTGTCGTCGTGCTCGAATGACACGTAATCGACATCGGCGGCCAGTCGGGAAGCGAGATCATCGGTGAGGTTGACCGGCGAGCCATACAATGCGTTGCCATAACGGAACCACCGCCCCGGCAGGTCGGCAAGTTGCCCGGGGAACAGCGCGGCAATGCAAGTGCCGAGATACTCGTATTCATTGAACACCGCCGGCGAAGCCAGCGCGACCACCTGGTCGATTACCGCTTGCCACCACGGCTTTCCGGTCTGGGTTTCGAGCGTCCGCCAGATTTCGTGGAGCCACCGGCCGCGCACCGGGAGTGAGTTGGCGGCATGGCCACGAGGATCGGTGCGGGTGAGTCCGGTGAGTCCGCTGATCGCGGCGGCGTGTCGTGGGTCGGTGGTCGCTGACCGGTAGCACGCCGGTTGTCCGGTGCCGGTGGCAAAGACCAACGGCTTGAGCGGCAACGTGTTCGCTTCCCAGAGCAAGCCGATGTCGTCGGGACGCAACCGGGTCAACGCTGCCAGCTTGGCCAGACGCAGAGGCATGCCGTCGGCAGCGGGGCAGGCGGCAGTGGCCAGGGCGGTCACGGCCGCCGCGATTTGCGGCCAGGACGGCAGTTCGCTGAGGCCAAAGACGTCAAAACGAGGGTGGGCGAGCGGACGGGCGCGCGCAACGGCATCATCAGCGACGATCAGTTCGTAGTCGTGGGCGGCAACGGCCTCGACGATCCGGGGTGTCGTGATGGCGAGCAGCTCGAAATCGGCAGGGCCGCAGACGATGACAACCTTTCGTATTGACAATGTCACTCTATGTGGCCTTTCAGAGCAGCGCGGTCAATCGTGCGACACCGGTCGACCAGGCGAAATCACGCAGCAGTTGTTCGCGTCCGGCGGCAAACGATGGCGTGGTGGAGCGGGGGTTGCGGACTGCGTCGTCCATGGCCATGATCAAGGCGTCGAGATCGGGCTCGAGGTGGAAACCGGTGCCTTTGATCCCCTTGCTGGCGTTGTCGACGTGACGGGCCGGGATCATCCACGACGTGCGGGGTTCGCAGAAGTCGTCGGTCGAGCCGCCGGCGGTCACGATGGCCGGCGTGCCGCAACCAAGTGCCTCGATCACTGGCAGGTTGAAACCCTCGGCACGATACGGCGACACATAGGTGTCGGCCAGGCCATATAGGCGGCGCATTTCGGCCAGCGGGAAGGTCGTGGAGAGAAACCGGATCGCGCCGATCAGGTCGGGAGTGGCGACCCCGGGGTGCTCGGTGAGGACCGTGCGCACGACCTCCAGCCCGCTGATGCCGTAAAGTCGCCGGTCATCTTTCAGAAGCAGGCGTACGTGCTTGTGACGTTGACGGATGGCGGCAAATGCCGGGATCAGCAGGTCGATGCCCTTGTTGCTCGACATCGCGCCCAGGTTCAAGAAGACGAACTCATCGGGAGAGAATCCCAGGTCGCGGCGTGCCTGGGCCCGTTCATCCGCAGTCATCGGCGAGAAAATGTCGGTGCTGACGCCGCAGGGGACGAGGTGGATCTTGTCGGCGGGAAACCCATACTCGACCAGTTTCATTCTAGACCAGCGTGACGGCACCACGATGGCATTGTCGCCATCGATGAAGTTGGCGACGAAGCCATGATCCGGTGCGAAACTGGTGGCGCGCAAGCCAAACTCGCCGGTCATGTAGGTGAGAATCCTGGTTGCCTTGGCCGCCGACCGCCGAAAGGGAAAGAGAATGCGCAGAACTGTGTCGACGGGTTGGTCGGGAGCGGCGGCGGCGACGCCGTCGATCACCCGGGCCATGGCCGGTGGAAAGTGCGGGTTGTTGTCGACCGTGCTCCAATGCTCGAAATGAAACGGCAGGTCGCGGTGAAGCAACACAATGTCTTTATATTTGCACAGCTCGCACAGGGTGTACTGGTTGACCATGGCGTAGGAATGGTTGATGCCGCGCCATCCCTCGATGAGTAGTGTCTTCACATGCGCCTTTCGCGGCGATTGGCCGCCGGGTGTTGCCTTGCCGTCGATCACAGTACCACGCGCCGGCGGCGGGGTACAAGAGCGTTTTTGGGTCTGGGGAAGGCTGGTCGCGCGCATCGTGGCGCGGGCGGGTCGACGGTGCAGAACCGCTCGGGAACGCTAGCGCAACCGCGAATTGAGTTCGAGCACCATGCTCTTGGCGAGCGCGCCCTCTTTCGAGTTCGGGGCCACGGCGAGAATCTGTTCGAACGTCTCGCGCGCGTAGCGGCCGGCTTCCATGTCGCCCTTCAGAAGCATCAGGTCGACATACGTGTTGGCCATGACCAGCATCAACTCGGTGTTCTTGGGCTCTTTGTCGAGGCCGCCCTTGAGCACCACGAGCGCGTCGCGTTGCCGGCCTTCGCGGTTGAGACGCTTGGCTTCGTCGATGACTTCGCCGACGGTCATCTTCTGCACCTCGACGTCGCTGGGCCGGGGCGTGTAGGTGGCCGCGGGGACGACGGGCGGCGCTCCCTGGATCATTGCCTGGTTCGCCTGGACCTGGGCGGTGGCGGCCAGTTGCGCGTCGATTTCGGCTTGCAGCTTGTCGCGCAGGCCCGTGGCCTGGGTGACGAACGAGCCGCCCGGATTGCCTTTGAGATACGCCTCGAGGTCGGCGACGACTTCGGCTTTGTCGGCCCCCTGCAGTGACTTGAGATACCCGCGGTAAAACACGCCGTCGGTCAATGCCTGCGGTCTATCGCGCAGCAGCTCGAGTCCCTTCTGGATCAGACCGTTGTCGGGTTCGGCAAGGAACTCGCGGTCGGTCAGCAGGCAGCGCACATAGTGGTCGAGCGCTTTCGGCGTGTCACCGCGGGCCAACGCCGACATCGCTTGCAGCCACTGCTCGCGGCCCGCACCCTGGCGCTTGGTCGCGATCTTGCCCTTGGCGGACGGCAGGGGCAGGCGTCGTCCGGCGTCGCTGCCGTCGCCCGAACCCTGCTCGACGACCGGGGCTTTGCTGCCGCTTTTGCTGCCCTTGCCGTCACCGGATCCCGAGGCGGATCCGGGACCGCCGCCCGAGCCTTTGCCGCCGTCGGCCAGGGAGGGCAGGGGTGGCACTTTGCCGGGGGCGGGCAGGTTCTTGAGCCGTTCGATCGCCTGCTCGAACTCGGGGTTGAGCGCAATCGCCTTGGCGTACATGTCGCGCGCGGCGCTGACGTTGCGGTTTTCTTCGTAGATGAGGCCGAGGTTGTAATACACCCAGTAACTGTCAGGATTGATGCGCAGTGCGTGTTGGTAACAGACCAGGCAGTCGTTGAGCTGGCCGGCCTTTTTGTAAACGATGCCCAGGTTGTTGTACGCGTGAAAATTGTTGGGATCTTTCTGGATGATGCGCTGGAACAG
>CAZADH010000205.1:0-11455 GCA_964483805.1 uncultured bacterium | reverse complement strand
CCCCACCCGAGCTCGGTAACCCGCCCGCGCACGGCGCGCGTTGCGGCAAACGACCCATCGACAACGCACATCTTACTTGCGTCCCTCGAATCGCTGGTACCGCTCCCACATCAAGCGCGCCTCGTTGCTCGCATTGGCCTTCATGTAGAACGCCTTGGCCCGCAGATAGTACCGGCGTGCCTCGGCCTCATTGCCCATCAGCGCCTGTTCTTCGGCCAGACGCGCGAACTTCTGCCCCAACGACCGATAGATCTCCGGCCCCGTTTCGCCCGATTCCTCAGCCAATTGCGAGCGCTCGCTGATGCCAAAGACGTTGGCCCGGCGCAGATAGATGTCGACCAGATAGAGCAACAGAGCAAGCACCGCAAACAACGGCCACAGCGCGACAAACTGGGGAACTCCGGGCGATGGCCGTATCGAGAGCGGCACCCCGGCCGCCAATGTGTCATACATCGTACCACCAGAGTTGCGCGCAATCAGAGCCAACAGCGCACGGTTGGTCTTGCCGGGGAAGCGCTCCGGTGACGGGTTGACCGGTACCGGGTATCTGCCGAGCACCTGGCCCATGTCGTCGACGGCGGCGGCCAAGACAACGCCCGGGCGATCGCGGACGATCTCGGCCAGATAACGATTTTCACCCTGGGGTGCGAGGGCCACCGTGTCGCGGCCTCCCGCCGGTGCCGGCAATGCCAGCGCCTCCGGGCGCCGCACCGCCCCGCCTCCGTAGTCGAGTCCAACCGCAACGCGATTGCCGCGTTGTTGCACGGTGAGCAGCACCTCGCCGCGCGCGTTCTCGGCCAGTCGTTTGATCGACTGCCGCATCAACTTGCCCAGGCCGTTCCAGCGCACCCAGGCCGTGCTCCAGATCGGCACGAGATCGGTGGTGAGGGCGACCGCCCGGCCCAGTCCATAGCGCCAATCGGCCAGGATCGGGTCACCGCGATGGCTGATGATCTGCGGTTTCACCGTATCCTTGGCCACGGTGATCGTATAGCCATCGAGCGGCGGAATTTCACGCTGCGTGAACCCTTGGGCGATCGTCACGTCGTTGGTCAGGACCGGGTTGAAACGCTCATCGCAGGTCGGGGGCCCGGAAATCCGCTTGAACTCCTGCTGGAACACCTTCGGCAGGTCGGCGAAATCGAGGCTCTGATAGAACTGTCCGCCTGTTTCGCGGGCGATGCCGGCCAAGAGGTCGGGGTTGGCGTTGCGCCCCGCGGCAATCGTGGTGATCTCGATCTTCTCGTAGCGATAGGCGGGCAGAAACTTGGGGAAAATCTGCCAATCGTTGGGCACCCCGTCCGACATGAAGATGACCTTCCGGGTCGCCGCCGATTGCTGGCTCAACGCGTTGTACGCCTCGGCCAGCGCGCGCGAATAGATGGTTCCGCCGGTCGGATACGAGTAGTCGAGCACATCGATGGCGCGGGCCGGGTCCCGCAGGGGCTCGAGCGGGATGATCCAGTCGTATTCGTGGTTGAACAGCATGACCCCGATCGTGGTCCCGTGGGCCATCTGCAGAATGCCGCGCGCGGCCGCCTGAGCATACGTCCACGGATCGCCGCTCATGCTCTGCGAACGGTCCATGACCACCACGAGGGCCAGGTCGTTGCCCACCGTGCGCCGCGGCATGAACACCGGCATCGCTTCTTCGATCGGGGTATCGGTGTAGTCACCGGCGCCGAATGACTGGGTGCCGCCGATCATCATCAGGCCACCGCCCTCTTTCACCGAGTCGCGGATGGCGACGAGTTCTTTGTCTTTGAACTCTTTGCGCGCCAGGTTGTTGATGATGACACAGGTGGCGCTGCGCACCGCGGCCGGCAGGTCGCGTGGCCACGATGCGGGGGTACAGGTGACGAAATCGATCTTTTCGGCGACAAGAACCTCGCTCAACACGCGGCCGACCCCGGAATCCATGGCAAAGACCAGCACCCGCGGCAACCGCCGGACGTTGACCAGACCACAGGCGCCGGCAGCATCAGCGGCGGTTCCGCCCGGGGTGTACGGCGAATCCACCCGGACGGTAAAGGCCTGGGGACCGAGCTGCGCGACGCGCAACGGGACAGAGTGAACGGAATAGCCAGACCGCAATACAACGTGTGTATCACTGCCGACTCCGTCCGCGCCGGCAAGGCGCAACGTGGCCGGTCCGTCGGCCGGGCTGTAGATGAGCACCTGCGCTTTGATCTCCTCGTCGATGAACGCCGTCGCCGGCAGGCCCAGGCGCAACGGCAGCGGATACGCCGGCGGCGGCCGGGTGGCCAGCGGCACCGTGTGCACGACGACGCCCTGGGCCGCCAGCGCCGACAGAGTGGCGGCGACGTTTTCCTGGTTGTCGCGACCGTCCGACAGGAGGATGACCTGCCCCATTCGCCCGGCGGGAATCTGCACCATGGCACAGCGAAGCCCTTCGCCGACGTCGGTGCCCATCCGCGCCGACCGATGCCGCTTGCGCAAACCGGCGACGTCGCCGGGATTGGGCGAGCCCACCCACTGGGCGGTGTCGTCGGCCGAAAGCACCGTCACGCCGCCGTCGAACAACACCATACGTATATCGTATTGACTCTCCAGCCGTCGACAGCCAGCGGCCAACTCGACCAGGCGTTTGCCGAGGTCGTCGTCGGCGATCGATTCGGATAGATCGACGGCAATCACCAGCGACGAGGTTTCGTCGACCACGTTCTTGGGCCACCGTGGGTCGAGTAGGGCCACCAACAGGAACAACAGAATGGTCAGTTTCAACGACAGCAGGATGCGCTTGCCGCGCGGCGTGATGAACATCGGCGTGCGGATCCAGTGCCAGGTCATGAGCAGAACCGGCACCACCACAAGTAAAGCCAATGTATTGCCGATGACGATCATCGTCTATCGTTCTTCCTTCGCATCAGGTCTGGCGCAGATAGAGATACCATTCGCCGAGAATCAGCACGACGGCCAGGGTGACCAGCAACAACCACGGGGATGCCATTTCATCCTTGCCCCGCCGCACCGCATTCTGCGCGGTGGTCGGCGTGACTGCGACCGCGGGCGCGATATCCGCCTCGGCCATGCTGTCCATGTTCACGGCAATCTTCACCCCATCGTGCCTGGGCAGCGGATGAAAACCGGTCTTCATCGGCGGGTCGCCGTCATACAACAGCGACAAGCCCGGATGGCCGACGGTGAACCAGTGGCGGGGGAACGTGTCGGCCAGCAGGTATTCCAATGCGTTGTACAGCAGCACCGGCAGGAACAGATTCGCCACGACCGCGGGGTGATCGGGGTCGATGGCCACGGTAATGTGACCGATGCGCCGGGCCCCGGCCAGCGCGAAATCTTCGGCAAGCAGCGTGCCGCCGATGGCCTCGACGACCGGCAACCCGGGCAGATCGGCAGGTCGCAGCGCCTCGGGATCGACCGCGTCCCAGTCGGTGTAGCGCAGCAACGGGTGATCGCCGGGAACGGGCAGCACCTCCCCGGTGCGCAGCGGGTCGGGGCCTGGGGCGAAGACGCACGAAGGCAGGCTCGCCAACGCCGCAGGAACGACGCCCATGGCGACCACCGCCATGGCCGACGACGATACCGCTGCATCGGCGGTAACCGAAGCGAACTCGACCAGCGGCATGGCCGCCGCCAGGCGATGCAGCACCGAGTCTGGCGGCGCCGACAACAACACCCGCGGCCGGCCGGACGGCTCGCCGACAAACCAGGCATCGTCGGCCGGGCACAGGTTCGCGCCCGGCGGGGCCTCGAGTCGCAACACAAACGGCGGCGCCGGCAGAGTCGTCAGCTTGACCCGTGTGACCCCGCGCGCATCCAGGTTGAGAACCGTCTCGGCCGGCGCGGGCTTTCCCGTGGTCTCGACCCGCAGACGGGCCGGCACCCCAGAATCGTTCTCATTGACGACGGTCACCAGCGCCTCGGCACTCGCGCGCCCCGGCGCCCAGTCGATCTCGGCGCCGCAGAGGGCAACATTGTTTTCCCCGCGACCGAAGATCTCGAGCGAAATCGCCGTGCCGGGCAGGAAGTCCCGGGGCACGCTCAGGCGCAGACAGTCACTCAGAATGTAGATTTCATCAGAGTTCTCACGATCGGCGATCTGGCGCAACTGCCGCAGCACCTTGCCGGCATCGGGCGAGACGGCGTGCGTCGGGGCCAGGGTGACAACGGCCCGACGAACCGCGGCGTTGTCGTCGCCAAGACCCTGCAAGGGCCGGGCCTGGTCGGCCAATGCATAGACGGCCACCCGCCCCGACCCGGCGCTGTCGAGCAACGCCAGGGCCCGTTGTCGTGCCGCTTCGAACCGCGTGGGGGCCACGTCGACCGCATGCATCGAAGTCGACACGTCGATGAGGATGACCCGGTTCACCCCGCCCCAGCCAAGTCCCAGCGGGCGCGCCAGGCCGAACACGACGAGCGACACCGCCGCGATCTGCAGGAGCAGGAAAAGCGAGTTCTGGAACCGTTGCAGAAACGAGTTTGGTTTGAGCCGTTCGAGCACCAGGCGCCAAATCAGATTCGAGGCAATCTGGCGCCGCATCGGCTTTGACTTCAAGAAATACAACGCCAATACAGCGGGCAGTGCCAACAGCAACCACAGATACACGGGCACGAGGAACTGCGGCATCACGAACCCACCATCGCTCGCGATACCGCCGCGGATAGCGTCAACAACGCCATCACATCACACGCTCCCGGTGGCCCGCGCGGCGCCGCCCGGGGCTTGAAACAAGGCAAGCACGCTGGCTTCGAATGGGGTATTCGTCAACGAACGATGGTAATGCACACCCAACTGGTTGGCCGCCTGCTTGATCTCACCAATGACCTGACCGAGGACCTCCTCATACATTGTCAATACAGATTTGGTCATCGTCATCTTGACCTGCGACCCATCCTCGGAGTCGATCAGTTCGACAACTCCGGCCAGATCGGGGTTGAGCTCTTCCGGCGACAACACGTGCACCAGATTGATCTCGAAACGCCGATGCACCAACAGGCGCAGGCCATGCACGAGTTCATCGACGGGCATCATGGCATCGGTTAGGATGAACACCACACCCGGTCGTCGATTCTGGGCGAGGAATCGCTCGATCACCGCAGCGAAACCACCGCTGCGCCCCGAGCTCTCGCGGCCCTCCAGGAACCCCATGATCCGATGGATGTGCCCGGGACGTTCGCCGCCTTGCGACTCATCGTGCAGGCGGTCGGAATAGGTGTAGAGCCGCGTGGTGTCGTGATGCTCGAGCGCGATGTAGGCGATGCAGGCCGCGATCTTGCGCGCATGGTCGAACTTGCTGGGATTGCCGTATTGCATCGACCGTGAGTGGTCGACAAGCACCGCCACCGGCAGTGCCTCTTCGTTGTGGAACTTCTTGATATAGAGGCGGTCGAAACGGGCGTAGAGATTCCAGTCGATGAACCGCAGGTCATCGCCCGGGTGATACGCCTTGTATTCGGCAAACTCCACCGAGGCCCCGCGTTGCGGGCTCTTGCGATGCCCGACCTTCTCGCCGCGAAAGTAGCGACGCGTGATGAGATTGAGGAGTTTCAACCGGTGGAAGAATTTCAAATCGAAGAGCATATCAATATCTCGTATTTATGATTCATTTCGGGGCATAGAAGTTCTGCAGGAATCCGCGCAGCTTCTCGGGGACTCGATGGGTGCGGCAGAACGAGTCGATCTGCCGGCTACGGGCGACCTGCTCCTGCCGCGCGGCCTGTTGCTGCCGTTGCGCCGGAGTCAGTGCCTCGGGCGCTTTGAAATCGGGCATCGCCTGGCCCCGCTGCGAGGTCGAACCGCTGCCGGAACCGGACGGCGTCGGGCGAAAACGATCGGTTCGCAGCGGATCGCGCGGCGCCCCAGAACCGGGTGACCCGCTCGCCCCTGCCCCCGACCCTGGATCCACACCGGCCGAGCCGCTGCCGCCCCCGTTGCCGCCCGCAGCACCACTGGCCGAACCGCTGCCCGATGCGCGCCCGGAACCGCTGCTGCCGCTCGAACCTGATGCCGCTCCCACCCCACTGCCACTGCCCCCGACGCTGCCGTCTCCAGACCCGGACCCCAGTTCACCGCTGCCGGATCCTGCTCCAGACGCGGCTCCTTGCGCCGAACCGGATCCCGAACCGCCGGCCCCGGAACCCGCCCCTGATCCTGCAGCCGAACCGCCCTGGCTGCCTGAGCCGCTCTGGCTGCCGGCGCCACTGCCGGCCCCGCGACCGGAACCCTTGCCGGAACCTTTGCCGGCCCCCGACCCCGAGCCAAGCCCAGAACCGCTTGCCGAACCGGTCCCCGAGCCGCGACCGGAACCACTGCCCTTCCCGCTCCCCGACCCTTTTCCCGACCCCTGGCCGGTTTTGCTGCCTGAGCCAGATGCCGACCCGGAGCCAGAGCCGGAGCCCGCATCTCTCGGTGCCGACCCGCTGCCCGAGCCAACGGCAGAACCGCGAGCATCGGGCTTCCCCGACCCCGACCCGGTACCGGAGCCGGAACCGGAACCCGACGCTGAACCCGATCCGGACGCTGATCCCGACCCGGGCGCGGAACCGGACCCGGAGCCCGATGAACCCCGCGCGGAAGCGCTGCCCGATCCACCAGCAGATGCACTGGCAGAGCCACTCCCTGACCCGCCACTGCCGTCGGAGCCTGCCGACGCAGACCCCGAGTCACTGCCCCCAGACGAGCCGGACCCCGAATCGCTGCCGCTGCTGCTGCCAGCCCCAGCGGCCGACGCCGTGCCGCTACCAGACCCGGACCCCGAATCCGACTGTGACCGGGTGCCATCGCGACCACTGCCACTCCTGCCGTCGGGCGCGAGCAACAACCACAGCACCAGGAATAGCAATACAGTATAAATAACCACAAGCAGCCAATCCCGACGGTCGAGCCAGGGCCGCTTCGGTGCCAACGCCACGCGAGCGGCGGCGTTGTCGGCATCCTGCATCAGGTGCAGCAGGACCGGTGATGTGTCGCGCAGTCGGCCGAACTCCACCGCAGTGGCCATCAGGTCGCCGAGGCGATGACGGCGATCGAGATTGCGCGCGACGGCAACGGCATCGGGTTGCTCGCGGCGCCGGTTCCCGACGTAAAGCACCACGCCGGGAATGAGCACTGCCAACGCCGGCAACGCCCAGCCCAGATACCACAGGGACACCAGCAACAACACTGTCGCGACCCCGAGCGCCCCGCGCAGATGCAGGCGGAACCGCGAAACCTGTGCATCGACCGTCAACCACTCGGTCGCACGCCGAAGGAGGCCCTGAAACTGGCTCATTCTTTGAGTGTAACCGAAGGCACGCCACACGCCAACAGCGGGAAGCAAGGCGGGGGCAGGTTTTTCATCGCCCCGACGCCAGGCCAGGGGTTATGTCCTGATCGCCGTGTTCTTCAAACAGATCAGCGTCATGTCATCGAGCACCGGGGCGCCCCGCGTGAACGCACGCAGGTGCTCACGCACCTGGGCAACCACCTCTTCGGGCGTTCGCTCGGCGCTCTCGCGGAACCATGCACGCGCACGGTCGTAATCGACCATCGTGTCGTGCCGGTCCTGCGCCTCGACAAGACCATCGGTGTACATCAGCAAAGTGTCGCCCGGGTCCAGCAACAGTTCACAGGTGGCGTAGCGGTCTTTCGGCCGGATACCCAACGGCATCGAGGGCGCCTCGAGAGTCTCGATGGTCCCATGCGCCGCGCGAAAAAGGAATGGGTAGTTGTGACCGCAGTTGACGTAGGTCAAACGATGGGTCACGACATCGAGGCTGAAGATGAACATGGTCATCATCTTCTTGCGATTCATCACCTGATGCAGGAACCGGTTGAATTGCCGCACGCACTCGAGAATCGACTTGTCGGGCCGATCGTCGAGCGTGATGGCGCACTTCGCCATAGCCATGACCAGAGCCGCGGCCACGCCATGCCCCGAGACGTCACCCACCAGACCAACCAGCCGATGTTCGCCCAACGCGTAGTAGTCGAAGTAATCGCCGCCAATGTCGGTCATCGCCTCGGACTGCCCAAAAATGTGGTACGCACCAACCGTGACCGCGGCCTGCGGGAAAAGGCTCTCTTGCACGATGCGGGCCACTGAAAGGTCTTTCATGCCCTCGATGGTGCGGTTGAACATGCGTGCCATCTCACCGAACTCGTCTTCCTGCAACACCACGATCTGGTGTTCGAAATCGCGGTTCTCGACCGCCTGAATGCCGCCAATCAAGCTGCCGATCGGTTTGAGAAAGTGTTCGGTCAACAGGACACCAAGAGCCATCGCGACGACGACCATCACCACCGCCCCCACCAACAGCAGCGACCAATAGTCCTGCACCCTGGCATGGAACGGCGCCAGCGACAGCACCGCCAGAATTCTGTAATACTGTGTATTGTTACCGCGCGCACCCACCCACAACCGGGTTTCCTTGTCGGTCACCTCGATGCCGCGAGCCTGTCCACCGAATTGGTCGACCTGCTTCAGCAACCGTTGGACCATCGGACTGTCGTCGGTGAAACTGCGGATCGTCCGGATGTAGCCGTAGCGCGGATAGGCATTAACCCGCATCGGCAGATCCGGCAACCGCTCCAGTTCGGACAGGTGCCGGGTCAGAAAGACCTGTTCGAGATACGCCCGCTGACAAACGACCATGACCATGTGTTGCGCCACACCGTTCTCGTCGTAGAGCGGCTCGACGAGAAACAGCGAGGCCTCATCACCCATCTGGATCTGCGTGAAACGGCCCATCTCATCGAGAAGTGTATTTACGGTGTAATTACTGTTTTGCCCGAGAATCGTGCTGAACAGATTCGAGGTCACCTCGAACATGAACGTCTTGTTGTCGAGCTTGTAGGTGCGGTTGATCCGGTTCAACAGCTCGCGATTGAGCAGTTGTGCGAACTTCGTGGTTTCGCGAAACCGGTCATCGACTCTGTTGCTGTCGGCCAGCAGTGAATCGCCGGCTTGATTGGTCACGAACACCGAGGTGCACGGCTCGGTGCGACAGGCCGAGGCCAGGCACCCTTTGAGGTAGGCCAGGTCTCCGTTGCGCAACCGCGTTTCGCGCACGATGTCGCGGTAGCGCTCCTCGACCACCCGCTGCTCATCGACGAACTGACCGTCGAACAACTGCAGTTTCGCCGAGATCAGGGTCTCGAGATCGTTCTGCAGCAGCCGTTCATAGTTGCGCAGGGCGAACGTGCCTCCCAGCAGGATCAGCAGCATGGGAGGGCCCATGGCATAAAGAAACAGGCCCATCAGCTTCCAACTGATGCCCATCCGCAACGGCAGGTGGCCGAGAAACCCGATGCGCACCACACCAAAAATGATCCAGAACGCACACACCGCCCGAATCAATCCGGTCGCATTCTCCGACCAGCCGTCGGGTTGCTGCACCTTTGCCACCAGATAGCGGGTGGCGTCCATCTTGCGAACGACGCCGTGGCTATGGGGCGTCCGGAAGGCGTCGTTGAACACCCGCACGGCGGAGACAATGGCGGTCGCCAGGCCCGACTCGTTGATCTGCGTCGGATAGAACTCGAGTGAGGCCTTTCCCGGCAGACCGCCGAACTCGGCCAGGCCCACCTGGATTCGCCGCAGATGTCGATTCGCATAGCGGATCGCCACCCGCAACGAAAACATGGCGGGCTTCAGTTGATCGGTGTGCAGGAACAAGTAGTATCCACCCGGTACTCCTCGTCGTGGACTCGCATAACGACGGCCATCCCACGCCATCAACGAAAAGCGCCCGCGGTGCCCCAGGTTCGTCGGTCGCCCGGCGGAAACCATCAGTTTGTCGATCTGAGGGACGTTGAGAAACCCTTTCAGGTAGCGTTTCTCCATGTCGTCGATCGGTTCGCGGTTCTGTTTGGCGACCATGGCGTTGTGCGCGCGCTCGAGCGCGCGCCGCGACCGCTCGGTGACACTCAAGCGCTCGAGAAACCGCCCCTGCTCGTCGAACAGCGCGAAGTCAAACATGCCCTTGAACTGGCGGCGCAGACGGCGCACGATCCGGACACGTTGCCGTGGCGATGCCTCGCGAAGCTGGTGAAAGCCGCGGGAAAACGCGCGGCACACCATCTCGGCATCGTTGTTCTCATACGACAACCGCATGAGCAGTTGCTGCAGCTTGTAGATCTCGCGATCGATCTTCTCTTCCTGCTCGAACCGCCCGGCCATCTGCATCGACCAGAGCACGAACGACACCGGCATGGCCACGAACACGAACAGCAATACAATGCGTTGCAGGAACACTCGGATCATCGGCGCGGCATCGACTCCCTGATGCGTGGCTGCCACCCTGTCGATGGTGGCGTCCCCGCATCCTAACACGCACACTGCAACCCCCTCAAGCATGGCCTCCCGGTGAAGACTCCCGGTGACGGTGCCACCACAGATGTGGTACTCTGCCGGTCATGCATACGTCGTTCGCGTTCCGTGTTGCCGCCCTGGCGACCGTCATTCTGCTCGGTTCGGCTCTCCTGGTGCCGACCATTCAATCGCGCATCACCTGGTTCAACAGCGGCGAACTCGTGGTCGCGGCCGCGAAGCTGGAGGTGGCACATCCGCCCGGATATCCGCTGTTCACCCGCCTCGGCCACCTGGCCGCCGACCTGCCGTGGGGCACCACCGCCTGGCGCGTCAGCATGCTCGCCGCCGTGTTTGGGATTCTTGGCGCCGTCGGTCTTGCCGCCACCTTGATGCACCTGGGCGTCGGCCCAATTGTGGCAGCCACGGCAGCGCTGACGTTGCTTTCGAGCCATGTGTACTGGGAGGTCGCCACCAATGCCAAGGTGTACACGCTCGAGATCGCCCTGCTGACCTGTGCCTGGTGGACCATCGTCGCCGGCGGCCCGATCGATCGTTGGTCGCGGCTGCGTTTCGCTGCCATCGGGGTTTTCGCCGGTCTTCTCGTCACCCACCGCACCACCGCGGTGCTCTATTTGCCATCTTTTGTATTGCTCGCCGCCGAAGTGTGTCGGCAACACGGCATCGGCAGCGGCCCCGCCCTCCGCGCGGTGCGGGAGGCCGGCGGCGCGCTCCTGGCTGGGCTTCTCGTGGGATTCCTGCCGGCCGTCGATCTCTACTTCCGCTTGCAGAACCTGAGCGGCATGCTGCTCGACCCCGAAATGGGCCGCGGCTTTGCCGGTTTTTGGCGCGTCTTCACCGCCGCCGATTTTCGTCGGGGTCTGGGGGTGTTCTCGGCCCCCGAACTGGCGCTGCGCCTGGGCGACCTGTTGCGATTCCTGCTCGACAACCTCGGCGCCGTCTGGTTCGGCCTGGCCCTGGCCACCCCGTTCTTCCCGCGCATCGGCACCCATTCCCTTGCCGCCCGGGGTTTCGCCTGGGTCGCTGCCGCCAATGCACTGTTCATCCTCAACTACAACGCGTACGAAGCAACGAACATGTTGTTGCCCACGCTGACCGGCGCGATCGCCCTCGCCGCGCTGCTGGCCGCCGGCCCAGCCCGTCACGATCCCAGCGCGCGCGAC